>NZAZ01000149.1 GCA_002686255.1 Rhodospirillaceae bacterium | reverse complement strand
CGTCTTTTCATCGTATTCCTCAAAACAGAGAGGTTCACGTCCTGTTGAGCCAAAAAACGTATCATTCCAACACGTCAAAAACGGTTGCATTCGATGCTGACAGAATAATAGGTGGCTGACCGTCCCCTCCAGATTGCTTTGTCACGCTACGACCAAAATTGACGTATTCATAAGATATATGTCTTCCCGGTCTTGATTAATTCGGGAGAACTTTTTTGCGCTTCAAAGTTAATCGGCGCTTCGCTTTAAAATGGGCTGGGGTTTGGGGAGCGCTTCTTGCTTTTCCAGCATCCAAAGTCAGTCTGGCGACAATTTACTCGACTACGCCGTCCTCAGAATTTAGCCCCATTGAATCTAAGGCTAAAAAAAACAGAAAAGCTGAGGCACTTTTCCAACTCATCCGTCTTGGAAAACAGGGTCTGGCTTTAAACCCTTCATGCATCCACTGGCAAATAAATATGCGTTTAAGCCTCTGCGAGGCCATGGCCGATAAAGGAGATTTTGGTGAAGCAATTGAAATGCTCGACTGGGTGGCGGATCACATCTCCGAACTCCCCGACGTTAGAGATCAAATAAATGTTTGGTGGGATTTGGCAGAGTGGCGCTTTTCTTTAGATAATAGGTTCGAAGTGACACACGCACTCGATCACGCTTTTTACACAAAGATGGGGGAAAACAAAGAGATATTGAATTTGTATAAACTCAGATGCGCCGAATATTGGGCTGAGGTCAGTAATTTTGAAGACGCACTCAGTAACGTTCGTTCCGTCGAGTTAATAGATGGTAAGACCGATGTCTGGTATACCGACATAATTCAATATATCGCATTTAGACAAGCTAGAATCGGCGATATTGCAGGTGTGATCGAAACAATAAGAGAAACCTCTGATCCGAGACAGTTCATGGGTCTTGGATTTTTAAGGAGTCACATAATTCCTACTGCTGCCCGGAGTGCAACCGTCGATGAGCTTTTCGATCTATTGCATGCCTTGGAGATGATTTCTGATCCTCCTTCAAATAAAGATATACAACTTGCGGCGACTGAACTGGCCAAGAATGGCCGTTTAAAAATAGCAGTGAACCTTATGAGAAATATTCCTGATCCAGAGTTTCGCGCACATAGCTCAATTGATTTAGCTAAAGCACTGAGTGTTCAATTTCCTAAACCGACAATAAAAGAATATCTTAGAGCTTGGAGATAAAAATTCGGTTCGGAAACTACTTCTTTTCGGCACACGCCTACCGAATCAAACAATCCAATAGATGTCCTGTGTGGATGGCTCCCTTTTGGCAAGGGCTAATTTGACGGTTTACAATTGGTCGGGTGATTTCAAGCTGAGGTCGGCGATGCGGAACCCGTGGAAGCTCGATCCGGCGAAGTGGGCGAGGGACAGGTGCTGGAATGGCTCGCGGAGTACGGTTACGACAGCGCCGATGGGCCCCAGGCGATAGCCGCCTTTCAGTGCCATTTTTGTCCCGAAACCGTTAATGGCCGGGCCGGTCCCGAAACCTTGGGCCGGCTCAAGGCGCTGCTCGATCTGTGCAACACTTGACCTCTCCGCCGGCAGGGCTAATTTAAGTCCTGCCAGACGGCCGGATGGCCGCCTCTCGCAATGGGGAAACCCGCGAGGGGAGGAAAGTCCGGGCTCCACGGAGACACGGTGCCGGTTAACGGCCGGCGGGGGCGACCCTAGGGAAAGTGCCACAGAAAGCAAACCGCCCCGCCACAAAACCGCCCGCTTCGGCGGTAAAAACGGGACCTTCGGTCCCCAGCGGTTTTTAGGCGGGGTAAGGGTGAAAGGGTGCGGTAAGAGCGCACCGCGCCCCCGGCAACGGGGGTGGCAGGGCAAACCCCACCGGGAGCAAGACCAAGTAGGGGCGGCACGCCGGAGCTTCTCCGGCAGGCGGGTTTCCGTGCCGCCGCCCGGGTAGGTCGCGCGAGGCGTCCGGTAACGGGCGTCCCAGATGAATGGCCATCTATCCCCGCGAGGGGTGGACAGAACCCGGCTTACAGGCCGTCTGGCTTTTCTTTTTTTCTTCTCTCCCCACCCGGTTCGAGCGGTTCCGTTCGGGCGGCCCCGTCCGGGTGGCCCGAAAACGCCTAAAAACCACCCTTTCCAGGACACAAAACCGCCGAAATCCGGGTGCTTAATGGTTTGTCTTCGAAAAAGCCGTCATTTCGACCGTGCCGGGGAAGGGAAAACTCACGGTTTCCTTCGCTTTGGAAAGGTTTTGTTAACCCATGGAAAGCCATAGTCTCCCATTGACGCCCATCAATACCCATGATATCCCATTATTGGCCATTTTGCGATCAAGGGGGGTCCACGGTCCGAGGGGGATTTCCGATACCGGTAACGGATGGGCAACGGCGGCGGAAGCCGTTGTAATGAAAGAATTTTTGCGGGAGCGACTATGGCGCTTTTTGTTGGCAGATACGTCAACAGGATCGACAAGAAGGGACGGGTCTCGGTGCCCAAACCCTTCCGCGACGCCTTGGGCAGCCAGTCCCCCGGCGGCCTTTACGTCTATCCGTTGTTCAAATTCAACGCCTTCGAGGCCTGCGACGAGGACTTCATGGGGCGCCTCAGCGACAGCCTCGAGGACCTGCCCATGTTCTCGGACGAACAGGACGACCTGTCCGTCATCCTCGAGAGCGCGCATCGTCTTTCCTTCGACCCCGAAGGCCGGGTGGCGTTGCCCAAGGACGTCCTCAAAACGACAGGCATTACCGGCCAGGCCCTGTTCGTCGGGCGGGGACGCCGCTTCCAGATTTGGCAGCCCAAGACCTACGAGGCCAACCGCGGCAAAGCCTTCGAACGGGCCCGGGTCCGCGGCGCCACCCTGCAACTGCGCCGTCCACAAGACCCGGACAAGGGAGAAGCCTAGGCCATGACGGGCTTCATCCCCCACACCCCGGTGATGTTGAATGAGGTCATGGAGGCGCTGAGCCCCCGCGACGGCGCTATTTACGTCGACGCCACCTTCGGCGCCGGCGGCTATGCCGAGGCACTGCTGGAAGCCGCCGACTGCACCGTCTGGGGCATCGACCGCGACCCCGAGGCGCAGTCCATCGGCGCCGACCTGGAGCGCCGGTTCCGGGGCCGGCTGACGGTATTGAACGGCCGCTTCGGCGACATGGTGCGGCTGCTGGGCGACGTCGGTGTCGAGCGCATCGACGGCATTGCCCTCGACCTCGGCGTTTCGTCGATGCAGCTCGACGACCCGGAACGCGGCTTTTCCTTCCACGCCGACGGGCCGCTAGATATGCGCATGGCGTCTTCGGGCATGACCGCCGCCGAGGCCGTCAACCGGCTGACCGAAAAGGAACTCGCCGACATCATCTACCGCTACGGCGAGGAACGCCGGTCCCGGCGCATCGCCAGGGCGATCGTCGAAACCAGGCGGGAAACGCCCATTACCCGCACCGGGAAGCTGGCCGAACTGGTGCGCCGGGTGGTCGCCAGGTCCAAGGACGGGATCGACCCGGCGACGCGGACGTTTCAGGCGCTGCGCATCTACGTCAATGACGAGATGGGCGAACTGGAACGCGGGCTGAACGCGGCCGAAATCCTGCTCCGCCCCGGCGGGCGGCTGACCGTGGTGTCGTTTCATTCCCTCGAGGACCGCCAGGTCAAGGAGTTCCTGCAGGGGCGATCGGGCGCCGCCGCCAAACCGTCGCGCCATCTTCCCCCGAAAGCGGTCGAAACGGCCCCGACGTTCAAGCTTCTGCGCCGCCGCGTCGTCAAGCCGACGGCGGCGGAAACCGAGGCCAACTCCCGCGCCCGTTCGGCCCGGATGCGCGCCGCCGAGCGTACCGAAACCCCGGCCCGGCAGGCGGCATAAGAGGAAATTACGATGATCCGACCCGCCATGCTCTTGACCGTTCTTCTCGCCGCGTCGCTGAGCCTGACCCTGTTCTCGGTCAAGTCCAAGGTCCAGAACCTGGAAGACCAGCTCGTCGGGCTCAACCGGTCGATCACCGACGACCGCCAGGCCACTCACGTGCTGAAGGCGGAATGGAGCTACCTCAACGAGCCGACGCGGCTCAAGATTCTGGCCGAGCGCTATCTGAGCCTGACCGCCATCGATTCCCGGCAGGTCGGTACGGCCAACGATTTACTGCCGCGCATCCCCGAAGACGATGCCGAGACCGTAACCCCGTTTACGGTCAGCGTCGCCATCCAGGAGCCGCGCCGATGACCGCCGCCAAACGCCAACCTGTGGCGCCAGTCCAGGGCGCGCGGCGGATCGAAGGCATCCGCAAGCAGGCCATTGAAACCGGCCGCAACAGGCTGCTGGTCACCAGCGTCGTTATCGCCATGGCGTTTACCGCCATCGGCGTCCGCCTGGTCGATTTGACCGTGTTCAAGGCCGGCGGCGAGCCGAAGGTGGCGCACATCGAACAGTCGCCGGCGGCGCCCGTGGGGCGCGCCGATATCGTCGACCGCAACGGCATCCTGTTGGCCACCAGCCTGCCGACGGCGTCGCTCTACGCCGACCCGGCCTCGGTGCTGAACGTCGAGGAGGCCGCGGATAAGCTGATCCAGGTGCTACCCGCCCTCGAGCGCGGGGATGTTCTGGCCAAGATCAAATCCAAGGGCCGTTTCGTCTGGATCGGCCGCAACCTGACCCCGAAACAGCAATACCAAGTCAACCGGCTTGGCTTGCCGGGCTTCGGCTTTCAGCGCGGCGAACGCCGGATCTATCCCCATGGCCGTTTGGCCGCCCATGTGCTCGGCCTGACCGACGTCGACGGCAACGGCATCGCCGGGATGGAGATGCGTTTCGACCAGACCCTTCGCGCCGGCAACCGCATCGAGCTGGCGCTGGACATCCGCATCCAGGCGATGCTGCGCCAGGAACTTGCCTCGGCGATGCGTGAATTCCGGGCCCTCGGCGCCACCGGGCTGGTGCTCGACGCCGACAGCGGCGAAATAGTGGCCATGGTGTCGCTGCCCGATTTCGACCCCAACGATCCGGCGACCGCGGGTGGCGACCCTGCCTTCAACCGGGCCGCCAAAGGGGTCTACGAGATGGGCTCGACGTTCAAGCTGTTCACCGCCGCCATGGCCCTCGATTCCGGCACCGTCAGCCTGGAAAGCGGTTACGACGCCAGCCAGCCGATCCAGGTCTCGCGCTTCACCATCAGTGATTTCCACGCCAAGAACCGCTGGCTCACGGTGCCCGAGATCATCGTCTATTCGTCCAACATCGGGGCCGCCAAGATGGCCGTCGACGTCGGCACCCGGGCGCAGAAGGATTACCTCGGCCGGCTGGGCCTGCTCAAGCCGGCGGCCATCGAACTGCCCGAGGTCGGCAGGCCCCTGACCCCCCACCGGTGGCGCGAAATCAACACCATGACCATCGCCTACGGCCACGGCATCGCCGTCAGCCCGGTGCAATTGACCAGCGGCGTCGCGGCGCTGGTCAACGGCGGCACCTTTGTGCCGCCGACGCTGTTGAAGCGCCGGCCCGGCGTCCCGGCTCCCGGCCGCCGCGTGCTGTCGACGGAAACGTCGGAACAGATACGCGGCCTGATGCGCTTGGTGGTCCAGAACGGCACCGGCCGCAAGGCCGACATCCGCGGCTATGCCATCGGCGGCAAGACCGGCACCGCCGATAAGCTGGCGGGCGGGGGCTACCGGAAGAACGCCACCATCTCGTCCTTCGTCGGCGCCTTTCCCATCGACGACCCGCGTTACGTGGTGCTGGTGCTGGTCGATGAACCGAAGGGCAACGAGCGGACCCTCGACTACGCCACCGGCGGCTGGGTGGCGGCGCCGGCCGTCGGGCGGATCGTCAATCGCATGGCGACCCTGATCGGCATGGCCCCGAGGCGGAATCCCGAAGCCGATCCCATCCAGGGGCCGGTGATCGAGGCCAGGGTGGCCGTCGTGGCGCCGGCCCAGGTCACGGTTCCCTTCGCCCCGCCGGATGCAGGCGGTTCCGTGACCGCCGAGGACCGGATGCTGAAACGGGTCCGCGCGGTGTTGGGTTCGCCCCGAAAGACCAATAGGGCCAACGACCCCGGCCCCCCGGAGCAGGCGCTTGCGACTTATTGATGTCTTGGACGGAGCTAAAATGGATTTGACGGGCCAGGCGGTCGTGAACGAAACGGATATTACCGGGCTCACCTGTGATTCCCGACAGGTCGAGCCCGGCTTTCTTTTCGCCGCCCTGCCCGGGGCCCGGCTGGACGGCCGCGATTACATCCCCGAGGCCCTTGGCCGCGGCGCCGTTGCCGTGCTGGCGCCCCCCGGCACCGCCATCGAACCGGAAACAGGGCAACCGGGCGAGGCCCCGGTGCCGGTTTTCACCGATGCCAACCCGCGCCGTCAATTTGCGTTGATGGCGGCGGCGTTTTTCGAGGATCAACCGGACACCATCGCCGCCGTCACCGGCACCAACGGCAAGACCTCCGTGATTTCGTTCCTGCGCCAGATTTGGCAGGGACTGGGGCACAAGGCGGCCAGCGCCGGTACGTTGGGCATTGCCGCGGACGGCTTCGAAAACCGGACCAGTCTGACGACGCCGGACCCCGCCGACCTGCACCGCAATTTGCGCGATCTCAAGCGGGCCGGGTTCGACCGGCTGGCGCTGGAAGCCTCCAGCCACGGCCTGCACCAATATCGGCTCGACGGCGTCAGGGTGTCCTTCGGCGCCTTCACCAACCTCAGCCGCGACCACCTGGATTACCACGGCACCATGGACGATTACCTGGCCGCCAAGCTGCGGCTGTTTACGGAAATCATCGCCGACGGCGGCACCGCCGTCATCAATGCCGACGACGCCTATGCCGAGGCGGCCGAAGCGGCATGCCGGAACCGCGGCCTCGGGATCATGCGCTACGGCCAATCCGGCGAAGAGGTGCGCCTCGTGGCCATCGAATCCCTGGCCGACGGGCATCGGCTGGAGCTTGAGGTGGCCGGCAAGCCGGCCCGTCTCACGTTGCCTCTTCTCGGCGGTTTTCAGGCCTCGAATGCCCTGTGCGCCCTGGCCCTGGCGCTGGCTTCCGGCGACGACGCCGAGGCCGCCACGGCGGAACTGGAAAAACTTAAGGGCGTTCCCGGACGGGTGCAACTGGCCGGCCGCCACCCATCGGGGGCCCCGGTCTACGTCGATTACGCCCATACCCCCGATGCCCTGGCCAGCGTCCTGAAAGCGCTACGGCCTCATGTCGTGGGCCGCCTGCATCTGGTCTTCGGCTGCGGCGGCGACCGCGATTCCGGCAAGCGCCCGGAAATGGGCGCCATCGCCGGCAACCTGGCCGAGGTGGTGATCGTCACCGACGACAACCCCCGCACCGAGGACGCCGCCGACATCCGCGCCCAGATCCTTGCCGCCGTTCCCACCGCCGCCGATATCGGCGGCCGCGCCCAAGCCATCGCCGAGGCGGTCAACGGTCTGGGCCCGGAAGACCTTCTGGTGGTCGCCGGCAAGGGGCACGAGCAGGGGCAGATCATCGGCGAGGAAACCCGGCCCTTCGACGACGCCGAGGCCGTCGGCGCCGCGTTAAAGGAGATCGGCAAGTGAGCCCGGCGGTGGAAACGTATCTCTGGACCACCGG
Organism: Rhodospirillaceae bacterium; assembly: GCA_002686255.1. Taxonomy (GTDB): domain Bacteria; phylum Pseudomonadota; class Alphaproteobacteria; order Rhodospirillales; family Casp-alpha2; genus Casp-alpha2. The sequence continues at coordinate 56,126 of NZAZ01000149.1, read as the reverse complement.
TTCGGCGCTGGCCGCCACCGGCGGCATTGCCCACGGCGAATGGCGCGCCGACGGCGTATCCATCGACAGCCGCACAACCAAACCCGGCGACCTGTTCGTCGCCATCCGCGGGCCCAGGTTCGACGGCCACGATTTCGCCGCCGACGCCTTTGCCGCCGGCGCCGCCGCGGCGGTGGCCGAACGCCGGCCGGACGCGGTGACCGGCGAGGCGCCGTTGCTGGAGGTCAAGGACACCGCCCGCGCCCTCGAGGCCCTGGGACAGGCCGCCCGCCGCCGCACCGGCGCCCGGGTCATCGCCGTCACCGGCAGCGTCGGCAAGACCGGCACCAAAGAGGCGATCCGCTTCGTGCTGGAAGAACAGGGCCCGACCGCGGCCAGCCTGTGCAGCCTCAACAACCACTGGGGGGTGCCGCTGAGCCTGTCGCGGATGGCGGCCGATTCCGCCTTCGGGGTGTTCGAGATCGGCATGAATCACTCGGGCGAGATCGCGCCCCTGTCCCGGATGGTGAAGCCCGACGTCGCCGTGATCACCAATGTCGAAGGCGTGCATGGGGCCCATTTCGAATCCATCGAAGACATCGCCGACGCCAAGGCGGAAATCTTCGAAGGCATGACCGGGGACGGCGTGGCCGTCCTCAACCGCGACAATGCACAGTTCAACCGCCTCGTCGCTGCCGCCGGGGAGGCGGGGGTGAAGAACGTCATCGCCTTCGGCGCCCACGAGGAGGCCCGGTTCAGGCTCATGGATATCCGCACCGACTGCGAAGGATCGGACGTTACGGCGATGATCGACGGGGCCGAGTTCCAATACCGGCTGGGCGTGCCGGGCCGCCACTGGGTGATGAACTCCCTGGCCGTGCTGGCCGCCGTCGGCGGCGCCGGGGGCGAAATCGGGCCGGCGGCGGATGAGTTGGCCGGCATGATCGGCCTCAAGGGCCGGGGTCGGCGCCATACGGTCGAAGTCGCGGGCGGCACCTTCATCGTCATCGACGAAAGCTACAACGCGTCCCCGGTGTCCATGAACGCCGCCTTCGAGGTCCTGGGAAGGTTGGAACCGGAAGGCGGCGGCCGGCGAATCGCCGTCCTCGGCGACATGCTGGAGCTGGGGCCTGAATCCGAAAGCCAACACGCCGCCCTGGTGGAAACCCTGATCGCCGAGAAGATCAACCTGGTGTTTACCGCCGGTCAATACATGGGCGCCCTTTGGGATGTCCTGCCCCGGTCCATGCGCGGCGCCACCGCCCCCAGCGCCATGCGGTTGTTGCCCAAGGTGACGGGGATTGTCCGCCCCGGCGACGTGGTCGTCATCAAGGGCTCGGCCGGATCCAACACCGGGCCCATCGTCGATGCCCTGCTGGACCTGGGCCATCCCCGCGGCGTCGACCCCGACAACCACAAGCAAGTGGTCAACGGCTAATGCTGTTCCATATCCTGTACCCAATGGCCGACCAGTTCGCGGTCCTCAACGTCTTCCGGTATCTGACGTTCCGCACCGGCGGCGCCATCATCACGGCGCTGATCATCAGCTTCCTTTTCGGGCCGCCCCTGATCAACGCCCTGAAAAAACGCCAAACCGCCGGTCAGCCGATCCGCGACGACGGCCCGGAAGAGCATCTCCTGTCCAAGAAGGGGACGCCGACCATGGGCGGCTTCCTGATTCTCATGGCGCTGAGCCTGGCGACGTTACTGTGGGCCGACCTCACCAACGTCTATATATGGGCGGCGCTGGGGGTCACCATTTCCTACGGCATCATCGGTTTCCTCGACGATTACCTTAAGGTCACCCGCCAGGATTCAAGCGGACTGTCGGCGAAATTGAAATTGCTGTTGCAGGCGGCGATCGCCCTGGTGGCGGCGTTTTCGATCATGCATCAACTGCCGCCGGCCCTGACCTCGACCCTGGCGGTGCCGTTCCTGAAGAATGTCCTTCTCGACCTCGGCTGGGTGTTCGTCCTCTTCGCCGCGGTCGTCATGGTCGGGTCGTCGAACGCCGTCAATCTGACCGACGGCCTGGACGGACTGGCCATCGTGCCGGTGATGATCGCCGCCGGCGTCTTCACGCTGATCGCCTATCTGGTCGGCAACTCGGTGTTTTCCGGCTACCTGCAACTCCATTACGTGCCCGGAGCCGGAGAGCTGGCGATCTTTTGCGGGGCCCTGGTCGGCGGCGGCCTGGGCTTCCTTTGGTTCAATGCGCCACCGGCGAAGATCTTCATGGGCGATACCGGGTCGTTGTCCCTGGGCGGGGCCCTGGGCACCGTCAGCGTCATCACCAAGCACGAACTGGTGCTGTTCATCGTCGGCGGACTGTTCGTGCTGGAGACGGTTTCGGTGGTCGTCCAGGTGCTGTCCTTCAAGCTGACCGGCAAGCGGGTCTTCGCCATGGCGCCCTTGCACCATCACTTCGAAAAGAAGGGATGGGCCGAAAGCACCATCGTCATCCGGTTCTGGATCATCGCCTCGATCCTGGCGCTCGCCGGCCTGTCGACGTTGAAGCTGAGGTGAGGAACGGATGATCGACGTATTCCCCTTCGCGACTCTCCCCATCGCCGTTTTCGGGCTCGGCCTTTCCGGACTGTCGGCGGCGAAGGCGCTGGTCAAGAGCGACGCCGAGGTTTCGGCCTGGGACGACGACGAGGCCGCCCGCCAACGGGCCGCGGACGAGGGCGTGCCGCTGGTCGACCTTAACGCCATCGACTGGAAGGAACACACCTCCCTGGTGTTGAGCCCGGGCGTGCCCCTCCACCATCCGGAGCCGCACGAAATCGTGAAATTGGCCGAGGCGGCCAATGTCGAGATCATCGGCGACGCCGAGCTTCTGGTCCGCGCTCAGCGGGCGGCGGCCTATATCGGCATTACCGGCACCAACGGCAAATCGACGGCGACGGCGTTGATCGGCCACATCATGCATGTGTCCGGCCGCGAGGCCGAAATCGGCGGCAATCTTGGCATCCCGGCGTTGGAACTGGAGCCCTTGGAACAGGGAGGTACCTATGTCCTGGAGATGTCGTCGTTCCAGCTCGAGCTGACCCGCTCCATCACCTTCGACGTCGCCGTGCTGTTGAACATCAGCCCCGACCACCAGGACCGTTACGCCGGCATGGACGACTACATCGCCGCCAAGAAGATGATCTTTCACCGTCAGACCACGCCCCGCACCGCCGTCGTCGGCGTCGATGACGATTTCAGCCGCGCCATTTACGAAGAGCTCAAGGCCGCCGCCGAGCAGGTGGTGATCGGGGTCTCCGGTACCGAGCGCGTCCACGGCGGCGTCTATGCCACGGGCGGCGTTCTTGTCGACGACATCGAGGGCCAGGAAGCTCCGATCATGGACCTGCGTGAAAATCCCAGCCTCCCGGGGCGGCACAACTGGCAGAACGCGGCCGCCGCCTACGCCGTTACCAAGTCGGCCGGGGTCGCCCCCCACGCGGTCATGGCCTGTATCCAGAGCTACCCCGGCCTGGTCCACCGCCAGGAGCCGGTCGCCCTCGTCGACGGCATCGGCTACGTCAACGATTCCAAGGCCACCAACGCCGCGGCCGCGGCCCGGGCGCTGGCGTGCTACGACGCTATTTACTGGATCTGCGGCGGCCGGCCCAAGGAGGGCGGCCTGAAGGCGGTGGAGCCCTATCTCGGCAACGTCCGCCACGCGTTCCCGATCGGCGAGGCGGCGATGGAATTCTCGCAATTCCTCGACGGCCGTGTGTCGGTGACGGTTTCCGGCGATCTCAAGACGGCGCTTTCCGACGCCCGAAAGCTGGCCAAGAAGGAAAAGGCCGAAGGCGCCGTGGTGCTGTTGTCGCCGGCTGCCGCGTCGTTCGACCAGTTCGACGATTTCGAGGCCCGCGGCGACGCTTTCCGCGACATGGTCGAGAGACTTCCTGGCAAGCATCTGGACCCGTCCGAGGAATCGGGAATCTTTCCCGGCACCCGCGGCGGCGAGGAGGAGGGCTGATGAGCGCCATTGCCCGCACCGATACCAGCCTCGTCGGCCGTTGGTGGTGGACCGTCGACCGCTGGACCCTGGCCGCGCTTGGCGCCATCGTCGCCATCGGCGCCGTATTGACCCTGGCCGCTTCGCCGCCGGTGGCCGAGCGCTTGGGGCTCGATACCTTTCACTTCGCCAAGCGCCAGTTCCTGTTCCTCGGCCTGGCGGCGGCGATCATCTTTTCGATGTCGTTCCTGTCGCCCCGGGGCGTCCGGCGGACGGCCCTGGGGTGCCTGGCCGCGGCCATGGCGCTGATGGTGCTGACGCTGTTTACCGGGCCCGAAATCAAGGGCGCCACCCGCTGGCTCCTGGTCGGCCCTTATTCCCTGCAGCCTTCGGAATTCGTCAAGCCGGGGTTCGCCGTCGTCGCCGCGTGGATGTTCGCCGAACAACGCCTGGACGGGCGCTTCCCCGGCTACGGCATCGCCACCGGGCTATTCCTCGCCATCGCGGCGTTGTTGCTGATGCAGCCGGACGTCGGCATGACCATGGTCGTTGCCGCCGTATGGGGAGTGCAGCTCTTCGTCGTCGGCCTGCCGCTGGTCCTGGTCGCCGGCATCGGGTTCGGGTTCTTGATCGCCAGCGTCGGGGCGTATTTCGCCTTCGGCCACGTGCAGGCACGGGTCGACCGCTTCTTCGACCCCGCCGGCGGCGAAAGCTATCAGGTCAGCCGCGCGCTCGAGGCTTTCTACAACGGCGGCTGGGCCGGCCGCGGCCCCGGCGAGGGCCGGGTCAAGGAGGTCCTGCCCGACGCCCACGCGGATTTCATCTTAGCCGTCGCCGGCGAGGAATTCGGCCTCGTGCTGTGCCTGATCCTGGTGGCGCTGTTCGCCTTCGTCGTCCTGCGCGGGTTCTCCCGCGTGCTGAAGTCCGGCGACCTGTTCGTATTGCTGGCGGTGACCGGGCTTTTGGTTCAGTTCGCCGTACAGGCGATCATCAACATGGCGTCCAACATCAACCTGATGCCGCCCAAGGGCATGACCCTGCCGTTCGTATCCTACGGCGGGTCGTCGACGCTGGCGCTGGCCGTCGGCATGGGCATGGTCCTGGCCCTGACCCGCGAGCGGCCGGGCGGCAGGGGGCTGCGATGACCGGCAAGGGGCACCTGGTGGTTATCGCCGCCGGCGGCACCGGCGGGCACGTATTCCCGGCCGAGGCCCTGGCCGCCGGACTGGCCGGGCGCGGCTGCCGCCTGGCGATGATCACGGACCGCCGCGGCGGCGCCTGGCAGGGGCCGCCCGAGGCCGTCGAAACCCATCGCATCCACGCCGGCGGCATCGCCGGCAAGAGCTTCGCCGCGCGGCTGCGAAACGGCCCGGAACTGGCCATCGGCACGTGGCAGGCGAGGGGGCTGTTGAAGCGCCTGCAACCCGGGGCCGTCGTCGGCTTCGGCGGTTATGCTTCGGTGCCGACCATGCTGGCGGCGTGCTTCGGCGGTTGCCAGACCGTCATCCACGAGCAGAACGCGGTGCTCGGCCGCACCAACCGCCTGTTGGCGTCCCGGGTCGACCGGATCGCGACCTCGTTCAAGAAGTCCGAGGGCCTGCCGGCGGAAGCCCAGGCCAAGGCCAAGCATACGGGCATGCCGGTTCGGGCCACCGTCGCCGCCATCAGCCAGCACCCCTATCCGGCGTTGACGGCGGACGGCCCGATTTCGCTTCTGGTCATCGGCGGATCGCAAGGGGCGCACGTGTTCAGCACCGTCGTTCCCGAAGCCTTGGGCCTGCTGGACGACGACATCAAGGCGCGGATCAAAATATCACAGCAATGCCGGCCCGAGGACCTGGACCAGGTCCACCGCCATTACAAATCGCTCCGCATCGACGCCGAACTGAAGACCTTCTTCGACGATCTGCCCGACCGGCTGACGGCGGCGCACCTGTTGATCGGCCGTGCCGGCGCCTCGACGGTGGCCGAGACCCAGGTCGCCGGCCGGCCGGCGATCCTGGTGCCGTACCCTTACGCCATCGACGATCACCAGACCCGCAACGCCCATGCCGTTGACGAATCCGGCGGTGGCTGGCTGATGCCGGAGCCGTCGTTCACCCCCTCGGCCCTGGCGGCGCGGCTGGATTCGCTTTTGGGCTTGCCGGCGATTCTCGAAAAGGCCGCTGCCGGGGCCAAGGCCGCCGGCAAACTGGATGCCGCCGAACGCCTGGCCGACATGGTGTGCGCGCTGCTGCCCAAGGGCGGCAATGGCAACGGCGCCGACGAACCGGACGACGAAAGGAAGGCGGCATGAAGACCTTTCCCATCGATATCGGCACCATCCACTTCGTCGGCATCGGCGGCATCGGCATGAGCGGCATCGCCGAAGTCCTGCATACGCTGGGATATTCGGTGCAGGGCAGCGACGTCAACGACGGCGCCAACGTCAAGCGGCTTCGGGACCTCGGCATTCCGGTGCATATCGGCCACCGCGAAAAGAACCTGGGCGACGCCGGGGTGGTGGTGACGTCGACCGCCGTCAAGGCCGACAACCCGGAGGTCCAGGCCGCCCGTCAGCGCCTGCTTCCGGTCGTCCGCCGGGCCGAGATGCTGGGCGAACTGATGCGCCTGAAATGGTCGATCGCCGTTGGCGGCACCCACGGCAAGACCACCACAACGTCGCTGGTGGCCCATGTTCTCGATGTCGCGGGCATGGACCCGACGGTCATCAACGGCGGCATCATCAACGCCTGGGGCTCCAACGCGCGGCTCGGCGGCGGCGACTGGATGGTGGCCGAGGCCGACGAATCCGACGGCACCTTCGTGCACCTGCCGGCGACCGTCGCTGTGGTCACCAGCATCGACCCCGAACACATGGACCATTACGGCTCCTTCGACGACCTGCGCGACGCCTTCGATGCCTTCGTCGCCAACATCCCGTTCTACGGCTTCGCGGCGCTGTGCATCGACCATCCGGAAGTGCAGGCAATGATCCCGCGGATGTCGGACCGGCGCATCGTCACCTACGGGTTCAGCCCCCAGGCCGACGTGCGCGGCCTGCACCTGGAAACCGGCGCGGAAGAGGTCCGCTTCGATGTCCGCGTCACCGACCGCAAGAGCGGCGGGGAAGAGAGGCTCAAGAGAATGGTTCTGCCGATGCTGGGCGAGCACAACGTCCAGAACGCCCTCGCCGCCGTCGCCATCGCCCGTGAAATAGGTTTCGACGAGGCCATGATCCGCCGCGCGCTGGCGTCTTTCGCCGGGGTCAAGCGGCGCTTCACCCGCACCGGCAAGGTCGAGGGCATTACTATCATCGACGATTACGGCCACCATCCAGTGGAGATCGCGGCGGTGCTGAAAACCGCCCGCGCCGCCGCCGAAGGACAGGTCATCGCCGTCGTCCAGCCGCACCGTTACACGCGGCTCCGTGACCTGTTCGAGGAATTCTGCACGTGCTTCAACGACGCCGACGCCGTCATCGTCGCCGACGTCTACGAGGCCGGCGAGGAACCCATCGAAGGCATCGACCGCGACGCCCTGGTCGAGGGCCTGGGCCATCACGGCCACCGCACGGTGCTGCCTTTGCCCGGGCCGGAGGAACTCGCCGACATCATCGACCACCTGGCCGGGCCGGGCGACATGGTCGTGTGCCTGGGCGCCGGCGACATCACCCGCTGGGCCAATGCGTTGCCCGATGACCTCCGGGCGCTCAGGGCCAGGGGCAGGGAGGCTGCGAATGATGACGGCTAAGCGGTTGACTCCCCTGATCGAACGCCTGCCAAGCGTACGCGGCGAGCTTGAGGCCGGGGCCGCGATCGCGCGCTTTACCTGGTTCAAGGTCGGTGGCCCGGCGGAAGTCCTGTTCCAGCCCGCCGACGCCGAAGACCTGGCCGGGTTCCTGACCGCAAAGCCCGCCGACGTGCCGATGACGGTGATCGGGGTGGCGTCCAACGTCATCGTCCGCGACGGCGGCATCCCCGGCGTCGTCGTCCGCCTGGGATCCGGTTTCGCGGACATCGAGGTCCAGGGCAACGAAATCACCGCCGGCGCCGGCGCTCCCGACATCACCGTGGCCCGCGCCGCCCGCGACGCCGGGCTGTCGGAGCTGGAATTCCTGTCCGGCATTCCGGGCGCCATCGGCGGCGCGCTCAGCATGAACGCCGGCGCCTACGGCCGCGAGATCAAGGACGTGGTCATCGACGCCGACGCCCTCGATCCCGAGGGCGGACGTCACCGCCTCGGCGTTACCGAGCTGGACCTGGGGTACCGCCGCTGCGGCGTGCCCGAGGACTGGATATTCACCTCGGCCCGGCTCCGCGGCGTTCCCGGCGATAGAGACGAGATCACCCGGCGCATGGAGGAAATCCAGGCCGAGCGCCAGACGACGCAGCCGGTCAGGACGCCGACGGGCGGTTCCACCTTTGCCAATCCTGAAGGCCATAAGGCCTGGGAAATGATCGACAAGGCCGGCTGCCGGGGGCTCAGGCGCGGCGGCGCCCAGGTTTCGGAAAGACATTGCAACTTCCTGATCAACACCGGCGGCGCCACGGCCGCCGACCTGGAAGGGCTGGGCGAGGAAATCCGCCGCCGGGTGTTCGAGGATTCCGGCGTTACCCTGGACTGGGAAATCCGCCGTCTCGGCGTCGCCGCCGAGCCCGTGGCCCAGGAAATAAAACCGGAGGACGCGTCATGAAACACGTTGCGGTCCTCATGGGCGGCTGGTCGGCGGAACGCGAGATATCGATGGTATCGGGCGCGGCGGTGGCGAAATCGCTTGCCGACGCCGGCCTCGAGGTGACGCCGGTCGACGTGCGGCGCGACATGGGCGCGTTGCTGACCCGCCTTTATCCGCGCCCCGACGCCGTCTTCAATGCGCTCCACGGGCGTTTCGGCGAGGACGGCTGCGTGCAGGGGCTGTTGGACATCCTCGACATTCCCTACTCCCATTCGGGCCTGCTGGCCTCGGCGCTGGCCATGGACAAGCCGATGGCCAAGCGGCTGTTCGTCGCCGCCGGCATCCCCGTCGCCGAGCACGTCATCGCCGACCGCGAGGACGTCACCGCCGGTGACGTGATGGAACGGCCCTATGTGGTCAAGCCCCTGAACGAGGGCTCCAGCGTCGGCGTCCATATCGTGCTCGATGGCGATGACGAACCGCTGTTCGGCGACACCGGTTGGCCCTATGGCGACCGGGTGATGGTCGAAAAGTTCATCCCCGGGCGCGAACTGACGGTCTCGGTGATGGGCGACCGGGCGCTGGCGGTGACCGAAATCATCACGGCCCGGGAATTCTACGATTACGACGCCAAATACGCCGACGGCGGGTCCCGCCATGTGGTGCCCGCCGACATTGAAAAGAAAATCGCCGACGAGGCCATGCGCCTGGCGGTGCTGGCTCATCAGACGCTCGGCTGCCGGGGCGTTTCCCGGGCCGATTTCCGTCTCGACGGCGACGATCTCTATTTACTCGAAGTCAACCCCCAACCCGGCATGACGCCGACGTCCCTGGTGCCGGAACAGGCCGTCCACGCCGGCATATCGTTTCAGGACCTGGTGGTTTGGATGGTCGACAACGCGGAGTGCGACGCATGAAGAAATCTAGGAACGCCAAATCTCCGAAACGCGGACAACCGCGCCGCCGGGTCGTGCCTTTATGGCGCAGCCGCAAGGTCAGGGGGGCCTTGATCGCCATGCTGGTGGTTCTCGCCGCCGGGGGCGGTTGGCGCTTGTGGCAATCGGGCTGGGTCCCCAGCGCCATCGACAAAGCCAAGTGGAAGATGATCGCCCTGTCCTCGGACCTCGGCTTCAAGGTCAACGAGATTCTGGTCATCGGCCGCCGCGAGACGGCACAGAAAGACCTTCTGGCCGCGGTGCGGTTGGCCCGGGGGGCGCCGATCCTGGCTTTCGACCTGCGGGCGGCACGCAAGCGGATCGAGGCGCTGCCGTGGATCAAGGCCGCGTCCGTGGAACGGATGCTGCCCGACACCGTGGTGTTGAGCGTCGAGGAACGCCAGCCCTTGGCCCTGTGGCAGCACAAGGGCGCTTTCGTGCTGATTGATTCCGCCGGCAAGGTGATCCTTAGGACCGGGCTCGAGCGATTCTCCGATTTGATGGTGGTGGTCGGCCGCGACGCCCCCACCCATGCCGCCAAGCTGCTCCATACCCTGGCCGCCGAACCGGAACTGATGGGTCGGGTCAAGGCCGCCGTCCGTATCGGCGGGCGGCGCTGGAACCTGCGTCTCAAGAACGACATCGACGTCCGCCTGCCCGAGGAAGGCACCGCCCAGGCGTGGGCGCGGCTGGCGGAATACGAAAAGACCCACCGGGTGCTGGAGCGCGACGTGCAGATCCTGGACTTGCGCATCCCCGACCGGCTGATCGTCCGCAAGGTGCGGAAACCGGTCAAAAGCCTTTCCGGCAAGCGGCAGCAAACCTAGGAGAAAGAAGCGAAAGCCAAGGACAATGAAGAAAAGCACAACACCGAAAAGGGTTCGAAACGGGCTGCTGGCGGCGCTCGACATCGGCACCACCAAGGTCTGTTGCCTGATCGGCCGCATCACCGCCAACCCGGGTCTTTACCGCGATACCGGGGTAAAAATCATCGGCATCGGTCATCAGGTGTCGGGCGGGCTGCGCTCGGGTACCGTCGTCGACCTGGATGATACCGAGACCTCTATCCGGGCCACCGTCGAGGCGGCGGAACAGATGGCCGGCGAAAACATCCAGGGCGTGGTCGCCAACGTTTCCGGCGGCCAGCCCCTGTCGCGGCTCATCGCCTATGAGATTTCCATCGCCGGGCACGAAATCGGCGACGCCGACCTACGCCGCATCCTCGACCCGTCGGTGTTGAACAACGGCCTGCCCCGCGAGCGCGAGCTGATCCATACCATCCCCGTCGGATACTCCATCGACGGCAACCGGGGCGTACGCGACCCGCGCGGCATGTACGGCGAGCGCCTGGGCGTCAACATGCACGTCATTAGCGCCCTCAGCGGACCGTTGCGCAATATCGAAACCAGCGTCCAGCGGTGCCACTTGAGAATTGAGGACATGGTCGTTTCCGCCTATGCCTCGGCGCTCTCGGCCTTGGTAGAGGACGAAACCCAGCTTGGCGTCACCTGCATCGACATGGGCGGCGGCACCACGTCCATCGCCGTTTTCTTCGATGGCGAACTGGTGCACACGGATTCCATCCCCGTCGGCGGGGTCCACGTCACCAACGACATCGCCCGCGGGCTGTCGACCCCCCTGGTTCAGGCCGAGCGCATGAAGACCCTTTACGGCAGCGCCTTGCCGTCTTCGTCCGACGACCGCGAAATCATCAAGGTGCCCTTGGTCGGCGAGGACAAGGAGGCCGACGCAAGCCAGGTGCCGCGGTCGATGCTGGTCGGCATCATCCGCCCCCGCGTTGAGGAGACCCTGGAGATGGTCCGCGACCGCCTCAAGGCCGCCGGCTTCGACAAGGTCGCCGGCCGGTGCGTGGTTTTGACCGGCGGCGCCAGCCAACTCCCCGGCGTGCGCGAACTGGCCGCCGACATCATCGACAAGCAGGTCCGCATGGGCCGCCCCAAGGCCATCGAGGGCTTGGCCGAAGCCACCGCCGGGCCCGCCTTCGCCACCGTCACGGGGCTGTTGCATTACGCCGTCAACAACAAGGCCGAGGCGCCTTCCGCCGCCTACTACCCGCCCGAAGAACAGGTCAGCCGCCGCTTCGGGCGTCTCGGACAATGGCTGAGAGAGAACTTTTGATGAGGAAATCGTTTGAGCCCTTAACAACCAGACGCCGCCTGTTGGCGTTCTCGATTCAACCGCGGCCCGGCCCCGGATTGGCCGCGCCGTATTCGTTATTTCAAGTCGTCTAAAATTAAGGAGGTCACCATGAGTATCAACCTGACCGTACCGGAAGAAAACGGCCCACCACAATTGAAACCGAAACTGACCGTCATCGGCGTCGGAGGCGCCGGGGGCAACGCCGTCAACAACATGATCAGCTCCAAATTGGAGGGCGTCGACTTCGTTGTCGCCAACACCGACGCGCAGGCGCTGGGGCAATCGAAAACCGACCGCCACATCCAACTGGGGGCCAGCATCACGCAAGGTCTCGGCGCCGGCTCCCGGCCCGAAGTCGGCCGCGCCGCGGCGGAAGAGGCGATTGAGGAAATCATCGCCGAACTGAACGGCGCCAACATGGCGTTCATCGCCGCCGGCATGGGCGGCGGCACCGGCACCGGCGGCGCGCCGGTGATTGCCCGGGCCGCCAAGGAACACGGCATCCTCACCGTCGGCGTGGTCACCAAGCCCTTCCAGTTCGAGGGCAGCCACCGCATGACCCAGGCCGAAGGGGGGATCGAGGAACTGGAGCAGTTCGTCGATACGCTGATTATCATCCCCAACCAGAATCTGTTCCGCATCGCCAACGAAAAGACCACCTTCGCCGAGGCCTTCGCCATGGCCGACGAGGTGCTGTACTCTGGCGTCCGCGGGGTCACCGACCTGATGGTGATGCCGGGCCTGATCAACCTGGACTTTGCCGATGTCCGCTCGGTCATGAGCGAAATGGGCAAGGCGATGATGGGCACCGGCGAAGCCGAAGGCGAACGCCGCGCCCTGGATGCTGCCGAAGCGGCGATCGCCAACCCGCTACTCGACGATTCCTCGATGAAGGGGGCGAAGGGCGTTCTCATCAACATCACCGGCGGCATGGACATCACGCTCTTCGAAGTCGACGAAGCCGCCAACCGCATCCGTGCCGAGGTCGACCAGGACGCCTATATCATCGTCGGCTCGGCCTTCGATGAGAGCCTGGACGGCATCATGCGGGTGTCGGTCGTGGCCACCGGCATCGACGCCGATACGATGCAGATGCCGTTGCCGACGATGCTACACCTGGCCGAACGGCTCGACTACACCGAACCACGGCCCGAACCGGCGAGAGTCGAAGCCGAAGCCGATCCCGAGCCCGAAGTGGAAGCCGAAGAGGCCCCGGTATTCGAAGCGGAAACCGAAGCCGAGGCCGAGGCCGAGGCCGACGCCGACGCCGACGCCGACGCCTATGCCGCCGCCGAGCTACCGGTGGAAATGGCTGCTGACGGGGCCGGCGAATCGATCGGCGAAGAATCGGAAGCCGTGAACGAGGAAGCCGAACCGGAAACGCCGCCGGCGGCGATGCCGTCGGTCAACGCCGACGATGTCTTCATTCCGCCGGAACCGGCTTCGGCCACCGAAGACGAGATCGGTGACGGCGGCGAAGCCGTTGCCGAGGCGGCCCCGGATACGGCTTCCGAGACTCCCGGAGAAGCGCCGGAAGAGGCGCCAGCCCCGTCAAGGGTGAGCCTTTTCGAACGGGTCACCGGCTCCAGCCGCAAGGTCTTCGGCAAGAAGGGCCCGCGGCCGGTTGAAGCCCCGGAAGTCGGGGAAAACAAGGAAATTTCCGCGACCGAAGAAGCCCCGGAACAAGACCCGGCCCCGATCGTGGCCAGCATCGGGGAGACTTCGGAAACGGGCGGAAACGAGCTCGGCGGCTTGGACCCGGAAGAACGGCTTCCGGCCAGCGAAACCGTTGACGATCTGCTGGATATTCCGGCGTTTCTACGCCGTCAGGCCAACTGAGCCGACGTTGGCTAACGGCTTATTAAGGAAGGCCAAAAGCGCGAAACAAACGGAAACAAAGAGTGATTTGAGTGGCTTCGGGGATGTTGTTAAACACATTCTCGAAAGCCGCTTGAATCTTTTGTTTTCCGGCTTTGGGGGATGAGGAAGAGGCTGGCCATCGGAGGCTCGATCCGCATCGGCGACAAGAACAAGAACCGCGGAGTGTTATGGGGATTTTGAAAAACATCCGGACGATTGAAGACAAGGCCCCGGCGCCGAAGTCCGCACCGGAATCCCAGGGCGTCGTCAAGCAACGGACCCTGAAAACCTCCATCGATTGTTGCGGCATTGGACTCCACTCCGGGGCCAAGGTTTCGATGATCCTGAACCCCGCCGACGCCAACACCGGCATTCGCTTCAAGCGCACCGACATTGCCGCCGGCGCCGCCGTGATCCCGGCCCGTTGGGATTATGTCGTCGATACCCGCATGTCGACGACGCTCGGCAACGAAGACGGCGTCACCATCGGCACCGTCGAACACCTGATGGCGGCCTTGGCCGGTTGCGGCATCGACAACGCCTTGGTCGAATTGAACGGCCCGGAAGTGCCGATCATGGACGGCAGCGCCCAGCCTTTCGTGTTCCTGGTGGAATGCGCCGGCGTCGTCGAGCAGGATGCGCCAAGGCGCGTGATCCGGATTCTGAAAACGGTGTCCGTCGAAGGTGAATACGGCCAGGCCCGGCTTTCCCCCGGTTCTTGCCTTTCCCTCGATATCGAGATCGATTTCGAAGGCGGCGCGGTGGCCAAGCAATCCCTTGCCATCGGCGTCGTCAACGGCAGCTTCGGCAAGGAGTTGTCACGCGCCCGGACCTTTGGGTTCCTGCATCAGGTGGAAAAACTGTGGGCCGCCGGTTTAGCCAAGGGCGGCTCGCTGGACAACGCCGTCGTCGTCAGCGGCGATAAGATACTGAACGAGGACGGGCTGCGTTATGACGACGAATTCGTCCGCCACAAGATCCTGGATGCGGTCGGCGACCTGTACCTGGCCGGCGGCGCGATCATCGGGCGCTTCGCAGGCGTCTGTTCCGGGCACGCCACCAACAACGCCCTTCTGCGGGCGCTTTTCGCCGATAACGAAGCCTGGAAGTACGACGTCTTCCAGGGCGACGAGGCGCTGTCGGCCATCGACGGCGGCATCTTCCCGGAACTGGTCGCCGAAACCGCTTAAGCCTCCCTGCCGGCTTCCCGTCCCGCCACCGCTTTTTCGACCCGCCCCGGCGGGATTTTTTATGACCATTTCGGAAACCAACCCCACCGGGCGGCGGCACCCTTGATCTTTCGTAAACACCCTACAAACGCCGGACCGGCGTGGTATAATTTTGCCTCAAGAACCTTCCGCGGGCAGGCCGGTGGGGGCCGACAGGTAATACCATGAAGCGTTTTGAATTCACCTTGAAGCCGTTGATCGCCGCCTTGGCGGTTCTGTTGATGCTTGGCCTGGGCGCCTGCACGACGAAGAAGAAGGAATATGTCGAGCAGCCGGTCGAGACGCTCTACAACGCCGCCATGGACGCGCTGCTCAGCCAGAGATACGGGGAGGCGACGAAAAAGTTCGACGAGGTCGAACGCCAGCATCCTTATTCCCAGTGGGCGACCAAGGCACAGTTGATGTCCGCCTATACCTACTACCTCAACAATCTTTATGGCGACGCCATCGTCGGACTGAACCGGTTCATCCAGCTCCACCCCACCAACAAGGACGTCGCCTATGCCTACTATCTGAAGGGGCTGTCCTACTACGAACAGATCTCCGACATCGCCCGCGACCAGAAAATGACCGAATTGGCGCTGACCACCTTGAATGAGCTGATCAAACGTTTCCCCAACAGCAAATACGCCCGTGACGCAAAGATAAAGATCGACCTGACCCACGACCACCTGGCCGGCAAGGAGATGGAAATCGGCCGCTATTACCAAAACCAGGGGAACCACCTTGCCGCCATCAACCGTTTCCGGACCGTTGTCGACAATTACCAGACCACGACCCACGTTCCCGAGGCCCTGCATCGGCTGACCGAATCCTATCTGGCCCTCGGCGTCCCCGAAGAGGCGCGCAAGACGGCGGCGGTCCTGGGCCACAATTTCCCGGGCAGCGAATGGTATCTGGATTCCTACAAGATGATGGGCAACAAAGTGGACGAGCCGGAGGCCGGAAAATCCTGGTACAAGCTTTGGTAACACCATGCTGACGACGCTTTCCATTCGCGACGTCGTTCTCATCGGCCGTCTCGATCTTTCCTTTCACGCCGGGCTTTGCGTCCTGACCGGGGAAACCGGGTCCGGGAAGTCGATCCTGCTCGACGCCCTGGGGCTGGCGCTGGGCATGCGGGCCGAGGCGCGGCTGGTCCGCCACGGCGCCGATCAGGCGTCGGTGACGGCGTTGTTCGACTTGGCCGCCGGCCATCCCGTCCTTGAAACCCTTAATGAGCACGGCATCGCCGGCCTGGAGGACGGCCTGATGTTACGCCGGGTGCTGGGTGCCGACGGCCGGTCGAAGGCGTTCATCAACGATCAGCCCGTCAGCGTGCAGTTGCTGAAGGAAACCGGCGGCGGCCTGGTCGAGGTTCACGGCCAGTTCGAGAACCAGCGCCTGTTGAACGAAGCCGCGCACCGGGGTTTATTGGATTCCTTCGGGGATTTGAGCGCCGGGCTGAAAATAACCGGCGACGCCCATAAGGGATGGAAGGACGCGGCCGGGGCGCGCATCCGGGCCGAGGCCGACATGGAGGCGGCCGGGCGGGACGGGGAATTCCTCCGCCATGCGCTGGACGAGATCACCGCGCTCGACCCGAAACCGGGCGAGGAAACCGGCCTCGCCCGCCAGCGCACCCTGATGATGCATGGCGAACAATTGGTCGCCGCCATGAATACGGCGGCCGAAGAGCTTCGCGGCGACGGCGGGGCGCTGAGAAGCCTTGAAGGGGCGCTCCGGGAGCTGAAACGGGTCGCTGAGAAGGCCGGCGGCCGCCTCGCCGACACCCTTGACGCCCTGGCCCGCGCCCAGTCCGAGACGGCGGAGGCCGACGCGCTACTGGAAGCCGCCGCCGTCATGGACCTGGACCCGCGGTCCCTCGAACAGGCCGAGGAACGGCTGTTCGCGCTGCGCGCCCTGGCCCGCAAGCATTCGACGGAAGTTGACGGTCTGGCCGAGGTGGCCGAAGACCTGGCGGCCAAGGTGCAAGGCCTGGAAGATGGCGGCGCCCGGCTGGCGGAACTGACGAAGGCGGAAAAACAGGCCCGGGAGACTTATGAAAGTGCGGCGGCGGCATTGAGCCAGGGCCGCGGCAAGGCGGCGGGTGAGCTGGACAAGGCCGTGGCCAGGGAACTCAAGCCCCTGAAGCTGGAAAAGGCCAAATTCACCACCGCGCTGGACGACCTGCCCGAAGACGCCTGGGGTCCGGACGGCCGCGACAAGGTGGTTTTCCAGGTCACCACCAACCCCGGCGCCCCGGCCGGGCCGTTGGCCAAGATATCGTCGGGCGGCGAACTGGCCCGCTTTACGCTGGCCCTGAAGGCGGTGCTGGCCCAGGCCGACCCGGTGCCGATCCTGGTTTTCGACGAGGTCGATTCCGACGTCGGCGGCGCCGTGGCGGCGGCCGTCGGCGAACGGCTGGCGGGGCTCGCCGGGGACGCGCAGGTGCTGGTGGTGACCCATTCGCCGCAGGTGGCGGCCAGGGGCATGCATCACTGGCTGGTGTCGAAGTCCGATGCCGATCCAGGCGTGTTGACGACCGTCGATGCGTTGTCGGACGAGGGCCGCAAGGAGGAAATCGCCCGCATGCTGGCCGGTGCCAAGATCACCGACGAGGCGCGGGCCGCCGCCGACAGCCTGCTCGAAGGCGCCGGCCCGTGAACGCCGATGATCCCGTTAGTGATTTGACGCCGTTGGAAGCGGCGGCGGAATGGGAGGCCCTGGCCGGGGAAATCAAGGACCACGACAAGGCGTACTACCAAAACGACGCGCCCAGGATCGCCGACGCCGACTATGACGCGCTGCGCCGCCGCCTGGAGGCCATCGAGGCCGCCTTTCCGGAACTGAAAAGGCCCGGCGGCCCGTCGGAAAAGGTCGGCGCGCCGCCCGCCGCCGGCTTCAAGAAGGTCGCCCATGCCCGGCCGATGCTGTCGCTCGGCAACGCCTTCGGCGACGGCGACGTGATCGAGTTCATCGCCCGGGTGCGCCGCTTCCTCGGCCTCGATGAAGACGAGGCGGTGGAGATCGTCTGCGAGCCCAAGATCGACGGCCTGTCGGTGTCGCTGCGTTACGAGAACGGCGAATTCGTCCTCGGCGCCACCCGGGGCGACGGGACGACGGGCGAGGACATCACCGAGAACCTGAAGACCCTCTCCGACATCCCGATGACGATCAGGGACGCGCCCGAAATCCTGGAGGTCCGGGGCGAGGTCTTTATGACCCGCGGCGACTTCGAGACCCTCAACCAGGAGCAGGAAAAGGCCGGCGCCAAGGTCTTCGCCAATCCCCGCAACGCCGCCGCCGGGTCGCTGCGCCAGAAAGACCCCGCCGTCACCGCGTCCCGGCCGCTAAGTCTCTTCGCCTATGGCTGGGGCGAGGTCTCCGAGCCCGTCGCCGATACCCACTGGGATTTCCTGGAGAATTTGCGCGGATGGGGATTGCCGACCAATCCCCTGGCCGAACGAGCCGCCGATACCGAAGACTGCCTCCGTTTCCACCTCCAGGTGGAGGAACGGCGTCAAGACCTCGATTACGCAATCGACGGCATGGTCTACAAGGTCAACCGCATCGACTGGCAGGAGAGGCTGGGCCAGGTCAGCCGCGCCCCGCGCTGGGCCGTCGCCCATAAGTTCCCGGCCGAGAAGGCGGAAACGGTGCTCAACGAAATCATCATCCAGGTTGGCCGTACCGGTAGTCTAACCCCCGTGGCGGAGTTTGCCCCTGTGACGGTAGGTGGCGTCCTTGTCAGCCGCGCGACGCTGCACAACGAAGACGAAATCGCCCGCAAGGACATCCGCATCGGCGATACCGTTATCATCCAACGCGCCGGTGACGTCATCCCGCAGGTGGTCTCGGTGATCCTGGACAAGCGGCCCAGGGGCGCCAAGCCTTATAAATTTCCCGATAAATGCCCCGAATGCGGCAGCCATGCGGTGCGCGAGGAGGGCGAGGCCCGGCGGCGTTGCACTGGTGGTCTTGTGTGCCCGGCGCAGGCCGTTGAGCGACTAAAGCACTTTGTATCGCGCAATGCCTTCGATATCGAAAGCCTGGGGGCCAAGAGTATCGAGGATTTTCACAAGTACGGCTTAATCATAACACCGTTTGACATCTTCTTTCTGAAGGGTCGGGCCGTAGAAATATGTGAGCGGGATGGTTGGGGAGAAAAATCGCTGAATAATCTTCTCCGGGCCATCGAAGAGCGCAAGACCATCTCCCTGGAGCGCTTTATCTATGCGCTCGGCATCCGTCAGGTCGGGCAGGCGACGGCGAAACTGCTGGCTCGTCAGTACGGTTCCTTCAAGACTTGGCGCGACGCCATGATCGAGGCTAAGGCGGACGATTCAGAAGACTATGCCGACCTGATAAATATCGACGGCATCGGCTCGGCCATGGCAAAGGATTTGATCGAATTTTTCGATGAAAAACACAACCTGAACGTGGTCAACGACCTGGATAAGGAATTGACGGTCGAGGACTTCCAGGCCCCCGACACCTCATCGTCGCCGATCGCCGGCAAGACCGTGGTCTTCACCGGCACCCTGGAAACGCTCAGCCGCGCCGAGGCCAAGACCCGGGCCGAGGCCCTGGGCGCCAAGGTAGCCGGCAGCGTCTCGAAAAAGACCGATTACGTGGTCGTCGGCGCCGACGCCGGTTCGAAGGCCAAGAAGGCCCGGGAACTGGGCGTCGAGACGCTGAGCGAACAGGCGTGGCTGAAGCTGATCGGATAGGGGGGGTGCGTAGGCTGCCGTCACGGCCCTTTCCGGGCCTTGCCAATCATAGACATGGTTTAAGGAGAAAGAAGATGGCCTTGAAAGCGCACGTCAGTTGGGTCGGCGACCGGACCTTCCTTGGGCGTTCCGGCAGCAGCCATTCGGTGATCATGGACGTGGACGCCGACTCCGGCGGCCACGACGCCGGCGTGCGGCCGCTGGAGATGCTGCTCCTCGGCATGGGCGGCTGCACGGCCTATGACGTCGTCCATATTCTTCAGAAGGGCCGTGAGCCGGTCGAGGGCTGCGCCGTCGAGCTGGAGGCCGAGCGGGCCGAAGAAGAACCCCGGGTGTTTACCCGAATTCAGGTCAAATACGTCATCTCCGGGCGCGGACTCGATGCGAACAAGGTCGAGCGCGCGGTCGAACTGTCGGCCGAAAAGTATTGCTCGGCCACCATCATGCTCGGCAAGACCGCCGACATCAGCCATGAGATCGAGATCGTCGATCTGGATAATGCCGGGGCCTGAGCCTCGGCGGATCGTCGAAAAAAGCCGGCCTTGGCCAAGGGAAAGCCCGCCGACTCATTTGGTTGCCCGCCTGAAGGCGCCGGGATTGCGTGGGTAAGACGCAGGGGGTATTTCAGCGGGGCGGGTCAAAATAGCGGTCGGGCCCCGAATATCGGTTATAATTGCCGATGATGTTCCGGCAGAGGATTTCTCACCGCCATGGTTGAGGAGAGGCTGGAAGGGAGGCGGCGGTGTCGATACAAAACGAGCGCATTGAGCGGGCCAAGAAAAACGCCCACGAGAACGACCGGCACAGCGGATGCTCGCAAGGCGTCCTGTTGAGCCTTCAGGAAGAATTCGGCATCGGAAACAATGAGGTGTTCAAGGCCGCGACGGTTCTTTCCGGCGGCGTGGCGCGTCACGGTGAAACCTGTGGCGCCCTAATCGGGGCGCTGATGGCGCTGGGTCTCGTGATCGGGCGGGAGAAGATGGAGGATACGGAAGTCTATCGCGATTCCATGGAGCCCTCTGCCGACCTTATTGACAGGTTCAAGGAAGAGCTCAAGAAACAGTTCGGGTTCGAGGGAGAGCTGAACGGCACCCTGTGCAGGCAGATTCACGAGAAGATCTACGGCAGGGCCTTTGATATGACGGACCCCGATGATTACCAGGCATTCCTCGATGCCGGCGGCCATGGCGATTCAGGATGCCTGAAGGTCTGCGGGGTCGCTGCGCAGGTAGGGGCGGAGAAAATCCTGGAAAGAATGCAGGATAGCAGGACGGACACATAGACGCGGCGGTATACCGGCCTCTGGCTATAAACGGATATTCCGGGGTATGGGTTTTAATGTCCGTTCTTATCCCGAATACGGGCAAGATTCTTTGCTTGATCCTGGCACAAAATCGCTCCGTCAGAATGGTTCAATTTGGGCCGGAAAGACCCTAGGGAGGGCAGAGCCTGCAATGACGGTTTCCAAGTGCCACAACCAGGCACGCGGATAGCTGCCAGACAGGGGCACGGTTTCAATCTTGATGCTTTCGAAATGAGTCTGTGTGCTTACCTATTGCTTATCCAAAGAAACAAGGCCCCGACCGTTTCCGGCTAAGACCTTGATATTATTGGTAGCGGAGGGCGGACTCGAACCGCCGACACCCGGATTATGATGTACAAGCGCCTATTGTAACGCATTGAAACAAAAGGCATATTCAGGGCGTTTTTTGGAGTGTGTCAAAAAGTGTGCCAAAACCCTGCTAGTGTCGTTTGACATTTTTGGGGCTATAAACATATATCAGCAGCGTTGTGGCGGAGTAGCTCAGTTGGTTAGAGCGGTGGAATCATAATCCATAGGTCGCCGGTTCGAGTCCGGCCTCCGCTACCATTTCTCCTAGTTAAAGAGTTTGTACGTGTTCGCGTCTACGGCCTTTCGTAGTTCGCCGGTCAGTTGTATATTTCCTCGCAGTGTGACTTATGGGAAACCCATTTACCTTTGCTATTTGTGTAGCGGCGGCTCTCATCGTTGCTACCGGCGCTGTTGGCGCTGAAAAAAAGCAACCAGCGCAGTACATCAAACCCGATCCTGCAACTGCGCTGCTGGAGTTTGACTACAACTTATTCAAAGTCAGTAAATGGGCGAGTGAACGCGGAAAAGAACAAACCGCCGCCGCTCCCCATTTCCAAGATCTACGTAGTTCGGTTGATTTGTACCGCCAGTTCTTTCGCCGCAATCTAGCCATTACAGCTAGCAAACCAACTCAAGTAACAGAACCCATTATTCTCCTCAATATAGACGCAAACGAGAAAACCCTTAAAAAGAAATCGGGAGTTAACCGCGTTATAATTGACCTAGAGCCTGCCGAAATAGAAATAGCGCAAGCAATTACCCAAGCAGCTAAAATTGAAACAGACCCTAACTACCAAAGTCCGGTCTATTTTTGTTTAAACGACTACAATCAATGTATCAGACGCGAGTCCCGTTGGATTTGCATGCCACTTATCGTTTTGTGTATGGCGCAAAACGTCATTCCGTTAGCAGCATCTTTCCATGAAGCTAAAACCGATAAGAAGAATAAGAAGGGGAAGAAGAACTAAGGTTTTTAAGTTTCTATATGGACACAATCACAATCACCATCGCCGTATTGTCACTAGCTGTCTCCATGTTGGTAGCAGGCTGGACAATCTACAGGGACGCAATCCAAAAACCAAAATTTGAAGTCTCTGTTGCAATAAAATCCATTTACCAAGGAGAACATGTGGACGGCCCTTACGTTTTCGTTGAAGCCCTAAACATGGGTCCACTCTCAAATCGCATAGCTGTTGTTTGGATGCGGAAGTCTTGGTGGGATCGGAAGATTAAGCGCGATCACACTATTGCTCATATCAATCCAGATTATGGACACTACGCCACAACGGATTCCGGCGCGAGAATTGAAGTAGGAGATAGAGCAACCTTTGTTTTCCCCTATAACAAGGAAGTTTATTTGAGGGAGGATGGAGAGGATACCTTTTTAAATGAGGCTGACGGGTATGCTGAAATCGGTGTAACTGACGGTTATGGGCGTTTTCACTGGGCACCAAAAAAACAATTCATTTATTTAAAAGAGAAAATCAAAACAGACTTTCTTTAGAATTTTTTTTCTTCGAAAAAGGGCATCAATGCCCGTGCCAAAGTGTGCCAACACTGTGCCAACTTTTTTGCAAGTTTTTTCTATGTGATTAGAAAGGCTTAGACGTTAGACACGCGGAATAGCGGACCCCGCGTGTCTGACCGGATTTTTCACGCTGCTAACCTATTGATTTTATTGGTAGTGGTGGGCCGGTTTGAATTCAGATTATGATACCTATCTAATTTGTTTGAAATCAGTTACTTAATTGAAATTTGCGCCATTTGTGCGCCACCCAGTAATTAACGTTTAAGGCCGTTTTTTAGGCCAAGATACTTCTCTCCACCAATTTGGGAAGATTGCTGCGTCACTTGCCCAAACGTTTCAGTAACTCGACACGTTCCCTAGCAACCTCTAATGCGCCTTCACCGTGACGGTCTAGAGTTCTTGAGCAGCCAATTCAATCTGACGCGGCATATTCGAGACGCCGTCAACCGTGTTTCCAACAGTGCTGAGACATTTGGTCAATCAGCCAGTAATGGCCTTATTCGATCAGGCCCGTATGCGGACCCTCTGATTGGTTGACCCGATGTTTGAGTTTCTGGGCTGGCCTAAACCCGATCACCCGACGTGCGGAAGCTTGCCCGCCACCTACCAAGAAACGTCTCTAGGCCTTAATCAGGGCAACGGTGGACATGAGAGGCAAGGGAAGCCGGAGAACGGGCCGGGGCCAGCGGGTTGAATGCGCCATGCAGGAAGTGGTCCTCAACCTTTGTCGGGTCAAACTTCGCGACCAACAGCGGCTGGCCCACGGTCCCTTGAAGGAATATCCGCAGTATCCAAATGGCACGTTTGGCGACGTCACGCCCCGCGCCGGCAACGCCTCCGGTGGCGGCCAGCCGGGCGGCGGGCGCTGTAGGGTGTGCCCCGGGGGGACCCTACAGCACCTTGGCTTCCAGGTCGACGGTAGAGCGACGGCCGATGGCCGTCCAGTTTCGCCGCAACCAGCTGTCAGCAACAGTACGTCCACTATCGCGCAGGTAGCTCAGCAACTCCCAGTCGGGCGTGAGTTTGCTCACGTGTCCAAGGTCCTTGGTATAGCGCGTCGCCTCGATGAGGTGGAACCGATGCCGCTTGATGCGCCGGCCATAGCGACTCCCAAAGACCAGGCTCCGGCGCGCCATCCAGCGACTGTGTTTGATGATCTCGATCTCCCGCAGTAGCGGCTGGTTGAAGGTGATGCGATTGACCTGAGCGAGGATGTCCTGCGCTTTGGTCGGAGGCCCAGGTACATGCGTCGGGTTTATCTGAACGAGGAGAGTGTCCTCCGCACCGCCGCCGCGTATCAACGGCAAGATTGCTGGGTTCGCCGAGAAGCCGCCGTCCCAAAAGTGCTGGTGGCGGATCTTAACAGCTTTGTAGAGTGAAGGCAGACAGGCTGAGGCCAGGACGACATCGAGCGAGACCTCCGAAGTCTCGAATATCCGTGCGCGGCCCGTGGCAACGTCGGTCGCTGCAATGTAGAGTTGGAGCGGCGACTTTCGGCGCAGCTGCCGGAAATTGATGCTCTGGTCCAGAATGTCGCGCAGCGGATTGAAGTCCAACGGGTTGAGGTCGTAAGGCGAGAGAACCCCCGTGAGAACGCAAAGAGCCATGGACGCGACGGAATCATCGCCATCCTTAGTGGCCAGAGGATGGCTCAGGAGCGGGTGATATCGGGCGAAATCGCTCACCCCGCGCCAGATCTCCTCAAGCTTGGCCCGGGCACCCTCGCGCCCGCCTTCCATAAGCCCCGCGGCCAAGGCGACGGCGTTGATTGCGCCGGCGCTGGTTCCGCTAACGCCGTCGAGATCGAGCCGGCCATCCTCCAACAGCTTATCGAGCACGCCCCAGGTAAAGGCGCCGTGCGTCCCGCCCCCTTGAAGGGCAAGGTTGGTCGGTTTCCGCTCGGCGGGATGCACCTCTTTCGGAACGCTGATCTTCATGGCCATAGGAGTCTCCTCGCGGGGCTGCGTGAAAAAAGCGCCACCCGGAATAAACCGGGCGGACCGAACATTTCGGAACGCACCCTACCGTCAATAATGACCCTCGTCGGCGCTGACTTTGCCTCGGAACACCCAGTACGTATAGGACGTGTATCCCAGGATCACGGGCAAGAGAATGACGAACCCGTAGATCAGGAAACGCTGGGATTCCACGGCCGAGGCCGCCTCCCAGATACTGATGGACGGGGGAACCACATTGGGCCAAAGACTGATCGCGAGGCCGATATACCCCAAGAGGAACATAACCATGGCGAGGACAAAGGGGGCGACCTCTCGTTTGGCCCTGATCGCCCGGTGGAGGCCGAAGGTAACGATCCCGACCGCCACCGGCACCGGCGAAAGAAAGGCGATGTTGGGCCAGCTGAACCAACGCTCGGCGATTTGGTGATCCATCATCGGCGTCCACAGGCTGATGATCGCCATGAAGACGACGACACCGAACACCAGCCGCATCGCGATCCCGTAGGCCCAGTCCTGGAGTGCCCCATCCGTCTTCACGATCAACCACGTAACGCCCAGGAGCGCGTAGCCCACCATCATGGCGACGCCGGTCACCAGGCTGAAGGGCGTAAGCCAGTCGAAGGGACCCCCGGCGTATTGACGGGCTACCACGTCGACCCCCTGGACGAAGGCGCCGAGAACCACGCCCTGGGCAAAGGCGGCGATGGCGGATCCTAGATTAAACGCGATGTCCCAAAGATACCGGCTGCGATTCGCCTTGAATCGGAACTCGAACGCGACCCCGCGGAAGATGAGGGCGATCAGCATCACGGACAGGGGCAGATAAAAGGCGGAGAGAAGGATGGAGTACGCCTGCGGAAACGCCCCAAGCAATCCCGCGCCGCCAAGCACCAGCCACGTTTCGTTGCCGTCCCATATGGGCGCGAGGCTGTTCATCAAGACATCACGATCCCGGTCGGTCGGCGCCGTCCGGAACAGGATGCCGACCCCCAGGTCGAAACCATCCATCAGCACGTACATGAAAACGCCGAACGCGATGATCCCAGCGTAGGCGAGCGTCAGATAGGATTCCATGGCGATCAGTCCCCCATACCGAATTTCTCTTCGACAGCGGAAAGCGGCCGAGCCGGGCGTTTTCGGCGGTCCTCGAGGCTCACCGCCGGCGCGTCCACCGGCCCCTTGCGCAACAGCCCGAGCAAGTAGTAAATGGCGGCGGTGAAGATGACGACATACGTCAGGAAGAACAGAAGAAGCGAGGTCGCCACGCTGCCGCCCGTCACCGGCGACACCGCGTCGGCCGTCCGGACCAGCCCGTAGACCACATAGGGCTGGCGGCCGACCTCCGCCGTGAACCAGCCGGCGATGATGGCGATGAAACCGGCCGGTGAGGCCAATCGGCAGAGTTGCAGGAACCAGCGGGTGTCGAACAACCGACGCCGCCAGGCCAGATAGGCACCGACCACACCCACCACCACCATCAGACTGCCGATCCCGATCATGACGCGAAACGCCCAGAACACGATGAACACCGGCGGGCGGTCTTCCTTCGCCCATTCCTTGAGACCCTTGACCTCGCCGTCGAAACTGCGCGTGAGAATAAAGCTCCCGAGCTTGGGAATCGCCACCTCCAGGTGGTTGGTCTCGGCCTCGGAATCGGGAATTGCAAACACGACAAAGGGTGCGCCCCGCTTGGTCTCCCAGTGCCCTTCCATGGCCGCAATCTTGGCTGGCTGGTGCTCAAGGACGTTGATGCCATGGAGGTCGCCGGCGACGATCTGCAGCGGCGCCAAGACCGTGATCGTGCCGATGCCCATACCCAGCATGATCTTTGCCCGGCGGATGAAGCGCCCCTCGACGAGATCCCAGGCGGCTACCCCGCAGACGACAAATGACGTCGTGAGAAACGCCGCGAACACCATATGGACGAACCGGTACGGGAACGATGGGTTGAAGATCACCTGGACCCAGTCGACCGGGATGAAGATGCCGTCGCGAATTTCGTAACCGGCGGGAGTGTGCATCCAGCTGTTGGCGGCGATGATCCAGAAGACCGACAGCAGCGTACCGAAGGCGACCATGAGGGTGGCGAAGAAATGCACCCGGCGGCTCACCCGCCCCCATCCGAAGAGCATGATGCCGAGGAACCCGGCTTCGAGAAAAAAGGCAGTAAGCACTTCGTAATTCAGGAGCGGGCCCAATATGTTGCCGGCGATGTCGCTGAAGCGGCTCCAGTTCGTGCCGAACTGGTAGCTCATGACGATGCCGGAAACAACGCCCATCCCGAAGGAGACGGCAAAGACCTTCGTCCAGAAGTGGTACAGGGCCTTGAAGTCTTCGTCGCCCGTCTTCAGCCAAGCCGCCTCGAGCACCGCGAGGTACGACGCCAGCCCGATGGTGAACGACGGAAAGATGATGTGGAACGTCACCACGAAGGCGAACTGGACTCGGGAAAGCAGGAGGGGATCTAATTCCATGAGTGTTATCCCTTAACGGAGGTGCGTGGTGATCTCGATGATGCTTGGATCGGGCCGTTTTCGTAGAAATCCGTCATGCCGGTTCCTCCTTGAGCGGCGGGACCGGACGCGGATTCCCATCCTTGTCAATGGCGACGAAAGTGAAAATGGCCTCGGTGACCTTGACACGGTCGCCGATACGGCCACGGAGCGCCCAGGTCTCGAGGCCGACGGTGATCGACGTGCGGCCGATCCGCTTGATCTCCGAATAGACGCAGAGCACGTCGCCTACGTAGACGGGCAGGTGGAACTGCATCGCATCGACGGCAACCGTGGCGACCCGACCGTTGGCCCTTTGCCCTGCCGTAATTCCAGCGCCAATGTCCATTTGCGCAAGCACCCAGCCGCCGAAAATGTCGCCGCTGGGGTTGGCGTCCGCCGGCATGGCAAGAGTGCGAAGGACAAGATCCCCTTGCGGTTCGGTCCCGTTATCAGGTATTTCGTCCTCTCAATTCCCTTCGCCTAGTTCCCCTCATTGCCGCGGGGCTGCATTGCCCGGACGCGGCTTTCTCCACCGGGGTATCGGTGAGCCTTTCCCCGTGGGCGTGGACTCAGATGTCGGCTCGTTCCCCGCGTCGTGGATGGAGATGGGAAACGTCTTCGGGATGTAGTCCGAGAAATAGTCGCCAAGCACCTTGAAGGCACCGGCAAATCGTTCGAAGTCTTCGCGGTTCACCACCAAGGCCAGCGAGGCGTCCAGTGCGCGCACCGAGCCCGTTCGCAGGCCGTCGCCGAAGATCACGCGTTCTCCGAAGTGATCTCCGGGTCCCAACGTTCGGATGACTGGTTCTTCGGCGCTGGGATCTTCGATCTTCAACTCGAACGATCCCGACAGGACGACGTAAAAGCCGTCGGCCAACATGCCGGGCTCGAAGACCTCGTCGCCCTTTCGGAAGTGGACGTAGCGGGTGGACTGGCTCTCCGCCTGCTGCACCTGGACGGTGTTCCGGGGCAGGACAGCGTCCATGATCCAGTTGACGAGCACCCGCACCCGGGTGATCCCCCCGGGAAGGAACGACAGATAAAATGCCCGCCACAAGAACCAGGCGAGCATGCCGGACATTCGGATGCCGTAGACCTGCGCCACCGCCCTGCGGCCGCCGAGGGACGCCATGGCGCCCTTGGACTCGTAGGAAAAGGGGATGAGATCACCGCCCAGGATCGTGCGAGCGATGTTGCGCGCGACACAGCCTCCCTCACGCACGGCAAACTGGGCCGTGGGGGGTGCGAACTGTTCGTACTCTTCGGGTTCCTCGACCAGGGGAATGAGTGCCAAATCGCCGATGGCCCAGACGGAATCGACACCGGACACGCGGAGGAACCGGTCGACTGCGATCTTGCCCTTGTCCTTGGGAAGGTCGTCGAGTGACATCACCAGCGGATGCGG
Source organism: Rhodospirillaceae bacterium (assembly GCA_002686255.1). Lineage (GTDB taxonomy): Bacteria > Pseudomonadota > Alphaproteobacteria > Rhodospirillales > Casp-alpha2 > Casp-alpha2. The sequence continues at coordinate 27,641 of NZAZ01000149.1, read as the reverse complement.
CGTGTTACCGATGGTGGCGACGATCGTCTTCGTTCCGAAGATGCGGTCGTCGGTCGTTTCGATAGACGATCCCGTCGCCGAGCAGATCTCTGTCTCAAGAAGGATCTCAATGCCACGCTTTCGAAGTTGTTGCGATGCGTATTCGGCCAGATCCGGGGGGAGTTGCTGAAGGATTCGGTCGGAGAACTCGATCAGGAGCACGCGGATTTCCTCGCGTTCAATGTTCGGGTAGAACTTGAGCGAGCGGTCGATCAGATCCTTCATTTCTCCGACCGTCTCGACCCCCGAAAACCCCGCCCCTGCGACGACGAATGTCAGAAGCTCGCGTTTGAGTTTGGGGTCCTGCGTCACGTCCGCGTGTTCCAGGCAATCGATGACATGGTTCCTGAGGCGGTGGGCATCCCCCAAGTTCTTCATCGTGAACGCGTGCTCCGCCAAGCCTGGAACCCGACTGAGATCGACCTTCTGACCAAGCGCGATCACGAGATGATCGTAGGCGAGGGGAATAAGACGCCGCTTGGTGCCCTGGACAACGATGATCTCCTTTGCCGCAAGGTCGATGTCGAAAACCTCGGCCATGCGGATGTGTATGTCCTTCAACATGGCGCGTAGCGGCGTGACGGCATCCGAGGACGTGATGCCGCCCCCCGCAACCCCGGGAAGCAGGGGCTGGAAGACGAAATAGTTGGCGTCGTTGATCAGTTCGATTTCCGCGTCCCAGCCGAGCCGACGCTTGAGCGATTTGGCTGCGAACACGCCCGCGAAGCCGCCGCCAAGAATGACGATCACAGGCTTTCGAAGTGCATCGTTAACCATTGTCCATCATCCGCCGGATTCCCGTTTGGACCGTTAGTTGGGCATTCTGACTTTCACGTATGATCCCGGCGCCTCTTCGACCGGCTCGAGTCCTCCCTCGCCGGGCACACGGGGCGCGACCTTGGCGCCGCTCTGCTTGCGGATCCATTTCTTCCAATCGGGCCACCACGATCCTTCGTGGGCTTCGGCGGCAGCGAGCCAATCTTCGGGGTCCGTAGACATCGTATCGTTGACCCAAAAGCCGTACTTCTTCCTGGCCGGCGGGTTGACGATGCCGGCGATATGCCCCGACGCACCAAGTACGAATCGCACGGGCCCGGACGTCGCCTGGGTGAGCGGATAGCACGAGGGCCAAGGCGCAATGTGATCGTCCTTGGTGGCGATCGAATAGATGGGGGTCTTGATCTTGCCGAGATCGATGGGCACGTCCGCAAGCGTCATGCCGCCCGGCACCATGAGGAGGTTCTGCTGATAAAACTTACGGAGGTAAAACACCAACATGGCCGCGGGCAAGCGGGTCGAATCCGCGTTCCAGTACAGGAGGTCGAACGGGATCGGATCCTTGCCCATCAGGTAGTTGTTCACGACGAACGACCAGATGAGATCGTTCTCGCGCATCAGACTGAACATGTCGGCCATGTGGTGGCCTTCCAGGTACCCCGTGCTGGCCACATGCTTTTCGAGGCTTTGAAGTTGGGTCTCGTCGATGAAAACCGAGACCTCCCCCACGTCCTTGAGGTTCACCATGGTAGCGAGGAAGGTCGCCGACTTGACGCGCTGGTCCTTGCAGGCCGCCAGGTAGGCGAGCGTGGCGACGGTTAGGATGCCGCCGATGCAGAAACCGAGAACGTTGATATCCTTCTCGCCGATCGCCTGCTCGATGGCGGCGAGCGCCGCGACCGGACCTTCGAGCATGTAGTCCTCGAAGCTCTTGTCGGCGAGGCTCTCCTGCGGATTGACCCATGAGATCACGAACACCGTGTATCCCTGGTCCACGACCCACTTGATGAAGCTGTTCTTCGGCTGCAGATCGAGGATATAGAACTTGTTGATCCAGGGCGGAACGATCAGCAGCGGCCGCTTGTAGACCTTGTCCGTCGAAGGTGCATACTGAATGAGTTGCATCAGCTCGGTCTGGTAGATGACCTTACCCGGTGTAACGGCGACGTTCTTGCCGATTTCGAACGCCTCGTCGTCCGTCATGCTGATCCTCAGCTGTCCCTTCCCCTTTTCCAGATCAGTGAGAAGGTTTTTGAAACCCTTGAGGAGATTCTCTCCGCCCGTCTCACGGGTCTCTCTCAGCACGGTGGGGTTCATGAGCGCAAAGTTACTAGGCGCCATCGCGCTCACGAACTGCCGGGTGTACAAACTGACCTTTTCCTTGGTTTGCGCGTCCATTTCGATCTCTTCGACAAATGACTGGATCCATTGAGAGGAGACCAGATAGGCCTGTTTGACATAGTCGTAGATTATGTCCTCTTCCCAGGCCTTGTCGCTGAAGCGCTGGTCGCCTTTCGGCACCGTGATGAAGGGGTCAACCTCTTTTCCGGAGATCCGGTCCTGAAGATTTTGTAGGAGGGCCACGTTATCCTGCCACAGCCGCGTCTGCGCCTCGGCGAACTTGGTCGGGTTCGATATCAGTTGCCGCGAAAAGTCGGCAAACGCCTGGCTCACGCCTGAAACGTCGACGATTGAGAAACCGGGCTCGGCCATCTCTTTCGTCTGACGCTCCCAGAAGGCCTGGACGACCCTCTGGGTCTGCTCGGCCAACGCTTCGAAATCATTCGCCGACGGGTCGGTTCGACCGCCGGTACCCTGGGTCTGATCTCGCTTGGTCATGTTTCCCGCCTCTCTCCGTCGGTCTCGCGGCATCGTGTCGAAATATCCGCTCCGCCTCGGCGCCAATTCGTCACTCGTATCGAGAGAGGGCTTTCTCCCATCCCTTCTTCAATTGCTCGTACGCCTTCTCGGTGGCCGAACTCATGTCGTTCCAGGCGTTCTCACTCGCCTTTTGAACTTGTTCCTGCATGGCGAGCGCCTGTTCGAGGGTCTTTTCCATCTGGGCGATGCTGTTCTCGATTTCGGCCTTCGACTGGGCTTCGGCTTCCTCGAGTTTCCTGTTGAATTCGTCGAGTTGCGCCTGCCACTCTTCGATCTGCTCCTCAGTTTGCCGAACAAAAGCTTCCTTGACACTCATGGTACTCTCCTTCTACTTGGTTTCTACTTGGTTTCTACTTGGTTTCCCTTTGGCCCCGATCGCCGGACGGTCGTTTGGGCGACCTTTCCCGACCCCGTCAGGCCATGTACTGGCCGCCGTTGGCCGAAATTGTCGAGCCGGTGATGAATCCGGCGTCGTCGGAGGCCAGGAACACCACGCACCGGGCGATCTCTTTCGCCTGACCCAGACGGCCAACCGGAATCAGCGGAATGACCTTGGTGTTCAGCACCTCTTCCGGCACGGCCATCACCATCTCGGTGGCGATGTAGCCCGGCGCGATGGCGTTGACCGTTATCCCCTTGGCGGCGGTTTCCAGGGCCAGGGCCTTGGTGAAGCCGATGGCGCCGGCCTTGGCCGCCGAGTAGTTGGACTGTCCGAACTGCCCCTTCTGGCCGTTGATCGAGCTGATGTTGATGATTCGGCCGAATCCGCGCGCGCGCATGCCGTCGATCAACAACCGTGACAGATTGAAGATACTGGTGAGATTGGTCGCAATCACCGCATTCCATTGCTCGCGGTTCATCTTGTGCAGCGGTTTGTCGCGGGTAATGCCGGCGTTGTTGACCAGCACGTCGATGGGCCCAACATCGGACTCGATCCGCTGGACCGCTTCTGCACAGGCGTCGAAGTCGCCGACGTCGAACTTGCGGGCGATGATGCCGGTCTCCTCCGTGAACTTGGCCGCCGCCTCGTCGTTGCCGGCATAGGTGGCGACGACCGTGTAGCCGTCGGCATCGAGGGCCTCGGAGATGGCGCGGCCGATGCCGCGGCTGCCACCGGTGACCATTACTACTCTACCCATAATTCAACTCCTCCTCATTGGTGCTACTCTACCCATAATTCAACTCCTCCTCACTGGGGCCCAGAGCCTCGACCCTAGTCGCGCTCGACGCACACGGCGATGCCCATGCCGCCGCCGATGCAGAGTGTGGTCAGGCCCTTCTTGGCGTCGCGCTTCCGCATCTCGTGGAGAAGCGTCACCAGCACGCGATTCCCGGAAGCGCCGATCGGATGGCCGAGCGCAATGGCTCCGCCGTTGACGTTGACCTTGTCGGTGTCCCAACCCATGTCCTTGTTGACGGCGCAAGCCTGGGCGGCGAAAGCCTCGTTGGCCTCGATCAGATCGAGATCGTCCGTCGTCCAACCGGCCTTCTCCAACGCCAGGCGGCTGGCCGGGATCGGCCCCGTGCCCATGATCGTCGGATCGACGCCGGCGGTCGCCCAGGACGCGATCCGGGCCAGCGGCGTGATGCCGCGCCGCGATGCCTCTTCCGCCGTCATCAGCACCGTCACCGAGGCGCCGTCGTTGAGACCGGACGCGTTGCCAGCGGTCACCGTGCCGTCCTTGCTGAAGGCCGGGCGCAGCTTGGCCAGGCTCTCGGCCGTGGTGTCGGGTTTGGGGTGTTCGTCCGTATCGACCACGGTGTCGCCGCGGCGGCTCTTGATGGTGACCGGCACGATCTCGTCGTCGAACACGCCGTCGGCCTGGGCCGCGGCGGCCTTTTGCTGGGAGGCCAGTGCGAAGGCGTCCTGGTCCTCGCGGGTGAGCTGCCATTTCTCGGCCACGTTCTCGGCCGTGGTGCCCATGTGATAGCCGTTGAAGGCATCCCACAGCCCGTCATTGATCATAGTGTCGACGAGCTCCGCCGGGCCCATCTTCGTGCCGCTGCGCAGGTGCGCGCAATGAGGCGACTGGCTCATGCTTTCCATGCCGCCGGCGACGACGATGGCCGCATCGCCGCACTTGATGGCCTGGCTGCCCAGCGCCACCGTGCGAAGGCCCGAGCCGCAGACCTGGTTGACGCCGTAGGCCGTGCTTTCGATCGGAATGCCGGCCGCGATGGCCGCTTGACGGGCCGGGTTCTGGCCGGCGCCGGCGGCCAGGACGTGGCCCATGATGACCTCGTCCACGTCGGCAGCGTCGACTCCGGCGCGCTCGAGCGCCGCGGTGATGGCGACCTCTCCCAGGGCGCTGGCGGCAACGGAACTCAAACCACCGTTGAAGGTGCCAACGGGCGTGCGCGCGGCGGCGGCGATAACAATATGGGTCATGATCGTGTTCTCCTTTTTGCTACTGGGCGGATGACCGATGCCCGCCCGTCCTTTCGTGTCATCCCTTGGCCTGTGCCTGGACCACCGCCAGGGCGCTCATATTCAGGAGGCCACGCACGGTAATCGACTGCGAGACCACGTGGACCGGTTCGGCCGACCCGAAAAACAAGACGAACAGCTCGAGAAAAGTCGCCGCCTTGAACGCCAGAGTGAGGGAGATCTGGCGAACAAGCGGCACCTGAGGTCATTTGGGAATATTCGAAACTTCCCGAGAATGGGTTGCAACGCCAATGTAGCCTCATATCATTTCAGTTCCAGCCCTTCACCCCCGCCATATCCGGCAGGTTGTGAGCAATCCCCTTGTGGCAGTCGATGCAGGTTTTCTTCCCGGTGCCCAGGAGCCGTTGGTGGTGGTCGGCGGCGCGGGGGCTCTGCAGGGTGATGTCCATGAAGTTGAAGGCGTGGCAGTTGCGGCACTCCAGGGAATCGTTGGCCTTGAAGCGGGCCCATTCGTGTTTTGCCAGTTCGAGGCGCTTGTTTTCGAACTTCTCGCGCGTACCGATGGTGCCGAAGACCTTGCCCCAGACCTCCTTCGTGGCCGCCATCTTGCGGGCGATCTTGTCGGTCCAGTTGTGAGGCACGTGGCAGTCGGGGCAGGTGGCGCGGACGCCCGAGCGGTTGGAGTAATGAATGGTCGAGCGCAGTTCCTGGTAGACGTTCTCGCGCATCTCGTGGCAGCCGATGCAGAAGGTCTCGGTGTTGGTGATCTCCAACGCCGTGTTGAAGGCGCCCCAAAAGACGATGCCGCTGATGAAGCCGCCAAAGGTCAGGAAGGCGAGGCTGAAATAGCGGCTCGGGTCGTTCAGCAGCTTCCAGAATTGCAGCAGTCTCTGGGCGCGGGTCACGGGTCAGTTGCCCTTTTTCAGCAGCGTGTCGACATCGACGAAGGTGTTTTCGATCAGCGGCCTCACTTCCAGCTGCGGCACGTGGCATTGGGTGCAGAAATATCGGCGCGACGTGACCGAGGCCAAGACCTGACCGTCGCGGTCCATGAAGTGGGTGATGCTGACCATGGGGGCCTGCGATTGCTCGACCGCCATGCGGCTGTGGCAACTCATGCACTTGTTGGTCTTCAGGTTGATCTGATAGCCGCGGATCTTGTGCGGGATGGTCGGCGGCTGTTCCGGATAGTTGCGCGCCCGCCTCAAGTCCTTGTTGGACTGGCGCATCATCGCTGGCGCGTCCGGCTCCTGATCGATCGCCGCGGCCCTGAGCGTGGCGATGGGCTCGGCGGCCGTGGCGGCGTCCGCGAGGGCGAGTGCGGTTGCGGCGACGGCGGCGCAGGCGATCCAGGCGAACGGCCCGCGGCGCATCCGGCTGAGAGCGGGCCTCAGGCGGCGGTGATCTTGACTGCGCATTTCTTGTAATCCGTCTGTTTGGAGATGGGGTCGGTGGCATCCAGCGTCACCTTGTTGATCAGCTGGCTGGCATCGAACCAGGGGACGAAGACCAGGCCCTTCGGCGGCTTGTTGCGGCCGCGAGTTTCGACCCGGGTGCGGATCTCGCCGCGCCGCGAGACGACGCGAACTTCGCTGCCGCGCCTGAGGCCGCGTGATTGGGCGTCATCGGGGTGCATGTAGACGACGGCGTCGGGGAAGGCCTCGTAGAGCTCCGGCACCCGCTGGGTCATCGACCCTGAATGCCAATGCTCGAGCACCCGGCCGGTGACCAGCCACAGGTCGAACTCCTTGTCCGGGCTCTCCGGCGGCGCCTCGTAGGGCAGCGCGAAGATCACCGCCTTGTTGTCCTTCTTGCCGTAAAACTGCAGTTCGGTTCCGACCGCCACATAGGGGTCGGAACCCTCGCGGAAGCGCCACCGGGTTTCCTTGCCGTCGACCACCGGCCAGCGGAGGCCGCGCCCTTGGTGGTAGCGCTCGAAGGGCGCCAGGTCGTGGGCGCGGCCGCGGCCGAACTCGGCGTACTCCTCGAACAGGCCCTTCTGGATGTAGAAGCCGAAAGCCTTGGCCTCGTCGTTGGCGTAATCCGGATGCGTTTCGGCGAGCGGATAGCGGTCCACGTTGCCGTTCTTGAAGAGGACCTCATACAAGGTCTTGCCGCGGTACGCCGGCGCCTTCGTCAACAGTTCGTCGCCCCAGACTTCGTTGGTGGTGAAGCGCTTGGAAAACTCAACCAGCTGCCACAGGTCGGATTTCGACACTCCCGGCGCGTCGACCAGTTGATACCAGAACTGGGTGCGGCGCTCGGCGTTGCCGTAGGCGCCCTCCTTCTCGACCCACATCGCGGTCGGCAGGATCAGGTCGGCGGCCTGCGCCGTCACCGTCGGATAGACTTCCGAGACGACGACAAAGTTGTCCGGGTTGCGGTAGCCGGGAAGCGTTTCCTCGTTAAGGTTGGCCGCCGCCTGGACGTTGTTGTTCACCTGTACCCAGTAGGCGTTGAGCTTGCCGTCCTTCAACATGCGATTGTGCTGGACGGCGTGAAAGCCGGGCTTCGCCGGGATGGTGCCTTCGGGCAGCTTCCAGATCCTTTCCGCCGTCGCCCGGTGTTTCGGGTTCTTGACCACCAGGTCGGCGGGCAGTCGGTGCGAGAAGGTGCCGACCTCGCGGGCCGTGCCGCAGGCCGACGGCTGGCCGGTCAAGGAGAACGGGCTGTTGCCGGGCTCGGAGATTTTGCCGGTCAGCAGGTGGAGGTTGTAGACCAGGTTGTTGCACCAGACGCCGCGGGTGTGTTGGTTGAAGCCCATGGTCCAGAGCGACATGACCTTGGTATCGGGGTCGGCGTAGAGCTCGGCCAGCTCCAGGAGGCGCTTCTTGGAAATACCGGAGAGCTCGGAGACGTAGTCGATGTCGTAGCGGTTGACGAATTCGGCGTATTCCTTGAAGGTCATCGGCTTGGAGCCCGCCGCCTTGTTGGCGTTCTTGGCCTTTTGCTGCAGCGGATTCTCGGGCCGCAATCCATACCCGATGTCGTCGTTGCCGAGCCGGAAATTGGCGTGCTTCTTCACAAAATCATAGTCGACTTTCCCCGTGTCGATAATGTGCTTGGCGATGAAGTTGAGGATCGCCAGGTCCGTCTGCGGGTTGAAGATCATCGGAATGTCGGCCAGGTCGAAGCAGCGGTGCTCGAAGGTCGACAGAACCGCCACCTTCACATGCGGCTCGCTCAGCCTGCGGTCGGTGACCCGTGTCCACAGGATCGGGTGCATCTCGGCCATGTTGGAGCCCCAAAGCACGAAGGCGTCGGCGGCCTCAAAGTCGTCATAGCACCCCATGGGCTCGTCGATGCCGAAGGTCCGCATGAAACCGCCGACGGCCGACGCCATGCAGTGGCGCGCGTTGGGCTCAAGGTTGTTGGAGCGGAATCCGGCCTTCATCAGCTTCGACGCCGCGTAGCCTTCCCAGACCGTCCATTGCCCGGACCCGAACATGCCGACGGCGGTGGGGCCTTTCTCGGCGATGGCCTGCTTGAACTTCTCGGCCATGATGTCGAAAGCCTGGTCCCAGGAGACCGGCGTGAACTCGCCGTTCTTGTCGTACTTGCCCTGGCTCATGCGCAGCAGTGGCCGGGTCAGGCGGTCCTGGCCGTAAAGGATCTTGGAGAGGAAATAACCCTTCACGCAGTTGAGCCCGCGGTTGACCTCGGACTTGGTGTCGCCGTGCGTGGCGACAACACGACCCGACTTGGCCGCCACCATGACGCTGCACCCGGTGCCGCAGAACCGGCAGGGCGCCTTTGACCATTTGAGCCGCGTCTTGTCCTTCTCGGTGACGATGTTGGCGGCCAGGGCCGGCACCGGCATGCCGGCGGCGGCAGCCGCTACGGCAACGGCGTTGGCCTTGATGTACTGGCGCCGGGTGAGCTTGGGGCCGCGTTTCGGGCTACTCATGGTCCTCGTCCTCGATCTGGTGATAGACTAGCGATGCGGTGATCACGCCGTCGGTCCCCTCGATGTCGGAGATGGCGCGAAGCAGCCGGGCGTCGTCCGCCACCTCGACGGTCAGGATCATCCGCCCGCCCGGGCCCGTTTTGTGCACTTCGACGCCGTCGAGCCCGTTCAACCGGAGGGTCAGGCCGGCGATGCGCTCGGGCCAGGCCTGCACCACCAGGCTGGCGACATGAAAGCTCGTCCGTGAAAACCGTGCGGTGATTAGATCGCGCCGTGACGGGCGGACCGCCGTTGGGTGTGATTCTTTCATCAGGGTTTTTCCATACCTTGGATCAGGATGCCTCCCGCGTTAGGACGCGCCCGGCGAACCGGCCACCAGCTGGTACATCCAAATCATGAACCCGTAGCCGCCAACCAGGACGAAGGTCAACACAGGTGCCAGGATCACAGTGAGGAAAAGAAAGCCGCCGAGCTCGTGAAGTGACGTCGGTTCGTTTTCGTAGTCGTGCTCCCTTTGTCGCCGGTCATAGAGGTCCATGAAGGTGCCGCCCTGCGGCGCTGCCAAGTCACGATGCCGCGTCCAACCGCCGGCTCCGGGCAGCGAACGAATATGCCCTTTCCGGCGTCCCAGCATGACAAGGGCGCGGATCGCGAAGCGGTTGCCCAGTCGGTAGAGCCACGGTCGCTTGGCGGCAAAGGCCCACAAGCCCAAACCGTAGCGTACGGTCGAGGATGTGAGATTCTCGCGGTATTGCTGCTCGCGCAGGCGGCGCATCATGTCGGGGAGGGGAATCTTGACCGGGCAGACCTCCTCGCAACGTCCGTTGAGCGTGCAGGCGTTTGGTAGGTCGCCGGCCTGTTTCAGGCTCGTCATGGCCGGTGTCAGCACGGAGCCCATGGGCCCCGGATAAACGCCGCCATAGGCATGCCCGCCGATCGCCGCGTAGACGGGACAGTGGTTGATGCACGCGCCGCATCGGATACAGCGCAGCATGGCGCGCAAGTGTCCGGCCAGCATCTCCGTGCGGTGATGGTCGACCAGCACGATGTGCATTTCTTCCGGGCCGTCCTTGTCGCCCGGCCGCTTCGGCCCGTTATAAAAGGTCGTGTACTGAGTGATCTCGGTACCGATGGCCGAGCGGGCGAGCAGACGAAGCAGCACCGTGCAGTGCTCCATCGTCGGTACGAGCTTCTCGATGCCCACGGTGACGATGTGTACCTTCGGCGGTGAGGTGGTCAGCTCCGCGTTGCCCTCGTTTGTGACGATCACGATCGAGCCGGTTTCGGCGATCAGGAAGTTGGCACCCGAGATTCCGACCTCCGCGGCGAAGTACTTGGGACGGAGTTCTTTGCGCGCGCTCTCGACGAGCTCACCAATATCCGTCTGCTTCACATGGTCAGCATGGTGACGCTCGAAGAGCTCGCTCACCTCCTCGTGCGTCTTGTGCATCGCCGGCATCACGATGTGCGACGGCGGATCGCCGGCGAGCTGGATGATGTGCTCGGCCAAATCGGTCTCGACGCGCTCGATGTCTGCCTCCGCCAGGGCCTCCGTTATTCCGATTTCTTCGCCGAGCATCGACTTGACGCGGGTGGCCATCTTGGCATCGTGCACCCGGCAAATGGCGATCACCGCATCGGTCGCCTCCTTGGCGGTGCTGGCCCAGTGCACCTTGGCGCCGGAGGCGATAGCGTTCTTCTCGAATTCCTCGAGGTAATAGTCGAGGTACCTGATCGTGTGGTCTTTGACTTGCTGAGCGATTTCCCGCGCCCTCTCGAATTCCGGGAACTGGGCAACGATCTCGGCGCGCCGGGATCTCAACAATCCGGCTGTACGATCGAGCGCGACCTTGAGGTTCGGCTGTGCCAGGGCAGCTTTAACGTTCTGCTTGAACTGGGCCGTCGTGTGCTTCATGTCGCCCGTTGCGCTTTAGCCGGTTTGCAAATAGGGGCCCCGTCGACCATGCCCGCGAGGATCTCGACGGCGTGATAGACCTTTACCGAACTGCCCATGCGGCTCAGCTTGCCCGCCATGTTCATGAGACAGCCGAGGTCGCCCGCCAGTAGAGTGTCGGCGCCGGTTTTCTCGATGCACCTTGCCTTATCGGTGACGATTGCATTGGAGATGTCTGGATACTTGACGCAGAAGGTGCCACCGAACCCGCAGCATGAATCGTTGCCCTCGAGCGGCACCATGGTCAGCCCCTGCACCTTGGTGAGCAGATTGCGCGGTTGCTCGTAGACGCCGAGCTCGCGGAGGCCGGAGCAGGAGTCGTGATAGGTGACGGTGCCGTCGTAGGTGATCCCCTTCGGCTCGAAGTTCATTACATCGTGAAGGAAGCTTAGGATCTCGTGGGTCCTAGCGGCCAAGCGCTCATGCTTCTCCGCCCACACAGGGTCGCCTTCGAAGAGGTCCTTGAAACTGACCTTAATCGTGCCCGCACAAGACCCTGAGGGCGAGACCAAGTAGTCATAGGGCAGGAAGGTATCGATCAGCGACTTGGCAATGTCGCGCGTATGCCGGTCCGCCCCGCTGTTGAATGCCGGCTGGCCGCAGCAGGTCTGGTGCCTCGGGACTTCAACGTCGCAGCCCGCCTCCTGCAGAAGCTTGATGCTGGCGAAACCGATTGACGGCCGCATGGCATCGACCAGACAGGTTACGAAGAGGCCAACGCGGGGTTTTGCTTTCTCTTGCATTGTTTACCTGGGTGCTATCGTTGCGGAGATCAGGAACACAACCCTCTCCTCGGGGCCCGAGGACGCGCTGACCACGCCTGCATTCAGCGCGTCGGAAGTCACGCTATCGCCCAATGTCCGGTGAAGTTCGCCATTCGGTCTTGAGTTCATCTGCGCTCGACGCACATGGCGATCATTTTTCATTCCCCCACAGACCGAATTTCTGCCGTGCGGACACTGACCTGATCCCCAGAAATCGGTCCAGACGAAGTGTTAGATTTGAACCCATGGAAGGAGGTCGTGATGTCGAAGAAGAAGCATTCAATGGCGCCCGTGACGTAACCTGCGGAGACAGTATGAACGAACTTGGACTGGGCCACAGGGTTAAACAGCACCTGAAAAATTCGCTTTGTATCGCTGTTCATGGTTGTTCTGACCTCACAATCCTTGCTGGCATTCTTCCCACCAAGAGGTTTCAACGCCGCGATCTATTCGCCGGCATCGTGGATGATCACGATATGCAGGAAACGAGGACCGTGGGCGCCACGGATGTTCTTGGCCTCAATGTCGGCCGTGCCGCTCGTGCCGGTGATGAAGTTAATGTTGCGCGGATGTATGTTTCCGGCAGCCCGTACCTCGACCCAATAGTCCTCGATGTAGCGCAGGACCTTCTTTGCCTCGATCACGACGATGTGGTGCAGAGGCAGGTAGTTGAACAGTGTGGGCGCTTCGGGGCAGGACTGGAACACCAGCGTCCCAGTCTCCGCGATCCCATAGTCCGCCAAGCCGACGCTCACCAGCTCCTCCGGGTCGATGGTGTGATGGTAGGACACGTCCCCCCAATCCTGCTCGGCAAGCTGCTCGACATTGACCATCGAGATGTCGAGGGCTAAGCCATGCTCGCTTAGGTATTGGCGGACCGCGCCCGGCACCGCAGCAAAGTCCTGGACGCGATCGACGGTCGCGGTCAGGGTTTCCGAAATCGCGCGCTCGACGAACCTTTCCAGATTGCTGAGGTCGTCGAACTTTGGCTGCACGCAAGCAGGATTGGCGAGGATCGCGGCGGCCTCGCGGGCGACGACCGCAGGATCGGGTTGTCCGCCCCCCAGGGCGGCGCGCACGTCAGCCAAGACGTGTTCGCGGACGTCGCTCATCGCACTGTTCCCATACCGCCGCCGATGCACAGCGTTGCCAGACCCTTCTTCGCGTCGCGGCGGCGCATCTCGTGTAGGAGGGGGACCAGAACGCGGGCGCCCGAAGCCCCGATCGGATGGCCGAGGGCGATCGCACCGCCGTTGACATTCACCTTCTCGGCATCCCAGCCCAGGTCCTTGTTGACCGCCTGGCAGGCCGCGAAGTCGGAGACGTCCCACTTGTAGACGGGAATTCCGGTCTCCTCCTTGAACGTGTTGGCCGCCGTATCGTTGCCGCCGTAAGTCGCGGCCACGTTATAGCCGGCAGCTTTCAGCGCCGTGGAACTCGCGGCGCCTATGCCGCGAGTTCCCCCCGTCACCAAAGCGACTCTCGCCATGTCCCGATCCTCCCCTATGATTGATCGACCTTTTGGCCCTTGTTTCGAGAACATATAATGAGCGCTTGTTCAAAATTGGTCAATTAAAATTGCCAATTTGGATGGTGCCCGCTCATCCTCCGCACTGCGGGGCGAGGTCAATTGCACCTCTTTAGGGTGCTTTTCCGTAGAACCCCCTTGTTTTGCCCCGAGTGCCTGTTATTGGCGACAGCCTTGAGGGCGACTTCCTGGACGGAGGCGCCAAAAGCTTCGGCGGGATCACGATGAAGGTCCTATTGCCACCAAGGAGAGTCTCCTTCGTAGTCTCCGGCAGATCTTGGCGCAGCGACCTGCAACGTGTCGCGTCAGTTGGCCCTAGATGTCGATCTGGTCTCGGCCTTGGAGTTCCGGACGGGCGAGGCCTTCCCGGCTTTTCCAAGGAATAGTTCCGCGAAGACCGAGGACGTGATGACCAGGATGGCGAGGCCCTGGGCCACGGTCAGGTCCTGGCCGAGAATCATGAACGCCAAGAGGGCCGCGATCACCGGCTTCAGGAAGAACAGGTAGCGACGGACTGTGTTGGGGGCGAAGCGCTTTGTACCGACGCCCGAGAGGCGCCGGGTTTGTCTCAATTCAGGACGCAACCTTCGCTGCCCGGGCATTTGACTTGACTATCCATTGAACGTGTCCAAATGCGCTACACCGGCAACCGCGCTCTAGATTCACGGCGCCCAACTGGCCCCACAGCAAGAAAAGGCCATATCACTTCCGTTTCCTGCGGGTTTTCGGTTTGCGAAGGGTCTGACGAATCCTTTCCAGACGCCGTCGCGACGTCTTTTCCCGCGCCTGGTAATCGCCCCGCTCTTGGAGAACCTCCATCACATAGGACATATGCCCGTAGACGGCCTCACGAGCCCGATCCGATTGACCCTCCATCACGGCATCGTAAATCGCTTTGTGCTGCTCCATAAGCCTGTCTTGTCCCCCATAGTGATCATGCAGTATCTTTCGACTGTAAAACACCCCGTCCACCAGCAAATTGAAAATCCCCCGCATAATGTGAACTAGGATAATGTTATGCGTGGCCTCTATGATCGACATGTGGAATTCAACATCGATCCTAGCCTCCTCTTCTGGATCGTCCCTTTCATGGGCCGCTATCATCTCCTTGAAAACAATCTTAATAATTTCCCGATCGGCGTCAGTAGCACGCAAGGAGGCATAATATGCAGCCGTGCCCTCGATCTCTCGCCGGAACTCGACGTAATCTTTGGCGGCCTCCCGGTGCGACCGAAACAATTGGATCAAAGGCTTGCCGAAGCCCGTATCCAGAAACCTGGCGACGAAAGTGCCGCCCCCTCGCTGCGAGAGCAGGAGGCCCTGTTCTTCTAATTCTTTGATTGCCTTTCGCAAGGTAGGGCGCGAGACGTCAAGTACCTTGGCCAAATCCCGCTCAGCCGGCAATCTTTCGCCAGGGCGCAGGATGCCGTCGAGCATCAGGTCTACGAGCTGCTGCGAAATGGCTTGCGCGACCTTCGGCGATTCAACTCTTTGAAATGGCATAGAATTTTCTCGTGAATACGAGCTTCTCTATCAGCGGCAAGAAACCTATCACACCAAGCCCGACAGGTCGAGGTGGACTTAAGCTTTACAGACGTGGCATTGAGCTTTACATAAATGGTAAAATAGATTATCCAAATATGATCAGGGCGCCAACAATCTGGTCGGAGAGTTGGACCATAAGGGGGGCAATGAGGATGAAAGCGGTGTGCCGGACACGCAGAAGGGCGGATTTACAGGCGCCCTACGGGGATGCGACGTGGCTACGCGCTCCGGTTCGGTTTCACGCCGGCTCGCCCGCAACTTTTTTTGATATTCCCTCCCACAAACTCGCCGCTCAAGGCTTTGGCCTGTGCGGTCTTCTTTTTGTCCACTGGGGATTCGAAGTTCCGCTACGAATCCACGATCATTAATGTCAAATCGCAATTCCTACAATGCAATGTACTAAAGGAGAAATCGACATGAGAAAGACTGTGACATCCGTCCTCTTGGCTTCGGCCATGTTGCTAGCGGCCGAGCCCGCCTCAGCGGCAAAAGTCAAACCGGTGCTTCTCAAAGTGCCGATTGCCTTCGCGACCAAACTCCCGGGTCTCGGCAGCACCATCAAGTGGATCGGCGAACGCATCCAGACGGCCAGCAACGGCAGCATCAAGATGAAGGTCTACGAGCCGAAGAAGCTCGTCGCCCCCTTCGAAATCCTGGGCGCCGTTTCGTCTGGTAAGATCAACGCCGGTTACGCCACCGCCGGGTATTGGGCCGGCAAGATTCCGGCCGCGCCCTTGTTCTCGGCTGTGCCCTTCGGCCCCGAGGCCGGTGAGTATCTGGCCTGGCTCTGGCACGGCAACGGCGGCAAGCTTTATCAGGAAATGTACGATCAGGCCGGGTTCAACGTTCACGTTGAAGTCTGCGGCATTATCGCCCCGGAAACGTCGGGATGGTTCGCCAAAGAGATCAAGAGCGTCGAAGACCTGAAGGGCATGAAGATGCGGTTCTTCGGGCTCGGGGGCCAGGTGATGCAGAAGCTCGGCGTTTCCACCAGCCTGCTTCCGGGCGGTGAGATTTTCCCGGCCTTGGAGAAGAAGGCGATCGATGCCACCGAGTTCTCGATGCCGGCCATCGACAAGCTGCTCGGCTTCCATAAGCTGGCCAAGAACAACTATTTCCCGGGCTGGCATCAACAGGCCACCGTGTTCGAGCTGTTGATCAACAAGGACACCTGGAACGGCCTTCACGACAGCCAGCGTATGGTTATCGAGCTCATCTGCAAGGCCGGAACGGCGGATTCCTTCGCCTATACCGAAGCCATCCAGGCCGATGCGATGAAGACCAACGTCGAGAAGAACGGGGTGACGAACCGTTATTGGTCGGATGACATGCTCGCCCTTTACAAGAAGACTTGGGACGAGGTGGCGGCGGAACAGGCGGCCAAGGACGCTTTCTTCAAGAAGGTGTGGGACGACCTGAGCGCCTTCCGCGCCAAGTACGACATCTGGGAAGCGCACGCCTTCCTGCCGAGGGCCAAGCGGTAAACCTCCCGGTGAAGGTCTCGACGGCGGGCGCGTTCAGGAAAGCAACCGCCGTCGGGGCCGGTTCCGGTTTACCCCAGCAGATTCCGTAATATTTTATTGGGTTAGCAGGGGCAGGAAACCCAAAATCGCCGCGTGGTTTGTTTTGTCGCGGGCTCGGGGGGCCGACAAAAAGGGAGGGATACATGTCAGTTCCGGAATCGATGAGTCACCTGTCGCTTCACGACGAGGACCATGAGCCACGCCTTTTCATCGCGGATCTCATCGATCGGATCGTGAAATGGATTGGTCATGTCGTCTGTTGGGCCAACGGTATCCTGATCCTGGTGATCATTTTCAATGTCGTTCTCCGTTACGGGTTTGGTAAAGGCCACCCCGCCATCGAGGAACTGCAATGGCACCTTTACGCCCTTACGGTGATGATGGGGGTTTCCTACGCCCAGGTCACCGATTCCCATGTGCGAGTCGATGTGATCGCCATGCGGCTTTCGGAACGCACGATCCGGTTATGGGAGATATTCGGCATCCTCATATTCGTTTTTCCGTTCGTTTTCGCTGTCTTCTGGCACAGCCTCGATTTCGTCACCGAGTCCTTTCGCCTCAACGAGAGCTCCGACGCGCCGTTGGGGCTTCCCTGGCGCTGGGCGATCAAGGCGGTCATTCCCATCAGCTTTGGGCTCCTGGGCCTCGCCTGCCTGTCACGGCTTCTCCATGACGTCGGCGCCTTGTGGCGGAGGAAGTGACGGTGGAAATCAACGATTACATGGTCGTCGCGATGTTTGTGACCTTCGCTGCGTTCCTGTTCACCGGATTCCCGGTCGCCTTTGTGCTTGGCGGGATCGGCGTGATCTTCGCCGCTGTCGGCTATTTCGCCGACCTCTATTTCGACACCGTGACAGGCCTCGATTTCCTGACCCTCGGACTCGTCGTCAACCGAATCTACAAGATCATGGACAACTGGGTCCTGGTGGCCTTGCCCATGTTTATCTTCATGGGTCTGATGCTGGACCGTTCAGGCGTTGCCGAGCGCATGATGCGCAGCATGCAAAACTTGTTCGGTGAGGTGCGCGGCGGCCTTGCGGTCACGGTCACGGTCATCGGCATCATCCTGGCCGCCTCGACAGGCATCATTGGCGCCTCCGTCGTCCTGCTCGGCCTGTTGTCTCTGCCGGCGATGGTGAAGCAGGGCTATGACAATACCCTTGCCACCGGCACGATCTGCGGAGCGGGATGCCTGGGGATCCTCATTCCGCCGAGCATCATGCTGGTCATCATGGCCGACCAATTGGCGCTTTCGGTCGGCGATCTATTCATGGGAGCGGTGTTTCCGGGTTTGATCCTGGGTGGCCTGTACATGGCCTACATCCTCGTCTTTTCCTATCTGCGGCCGGATGCGGCGCCGCTATCACCGGATCGCCAGCACATCAGTTGGCAAACGCTTTGGGAAGTCTTTAAGGCCGTCGTGCCGCCGGCAATTCTGATTGTCGCCGTTCTGGGATCGATCTTCGCCGGCATCACGACGCCGACGGAAGCCAGCGGCGTCGGCGCCATCGGCGCCACGCTCCTCGCTTGGTACAACAGGAAGCTGAGTTTCAGTGTCCTCACGGACGTCATGCGCTCGACCTACAACACCACCGCCTACATTTTCGCGATATTCCTGGGCGCCACCTGTTTTGCCTTGGTGCTGCGAGAGCTGGGTGGGGATGAACTCATCGAGGCGGCGCTCACGGGTCTGCCGTTCGGCCCCCACGGCGTCCTTATCTGTATCCTGGGAATCGTGTTCCTTTTGGGCTTTCTTCTCGACTGGATCGAGATCACGCTGATCATGCTGCCCTTGCTTTCGCCCGTGGTGGCAAGCCTTGGCTTCGACATCGACGGTTACGGAAAGATCGACGAGCCGGCGTTGATCTGGTTCGTGATGCTGGTCGCGGTGACGCTGCAGACCTCTTTTCTGACGCCTCCCGTTGGGTTCGCGCTGTTCTACCTAAAGGGCGTATGTCCACCGGAAGTCAAGCTGACCGACATCTATCGTGGCGTCGTGCCCTTCATCATCCTGCAACTAATTGGCCTGATCCTGCTCGTGCTGTTCCCCGCGATCGTTATCTGGCTGCCGGCCATAGCGTACAGTTAGCTTCGACCTCGGAATTAAGCAATGAACCACAAGAACTTAGCGAGGATGGCTCAGAGCAGTACGAACCTACTGCCAACGAAAGGTCGTCGTCATGTGGGTTAGCAATCGGCAGAAGCTCACAGCAATATTAGCCACCTCTCTGTGGTTGGGAGCGTTGGTGGCGCCCGGCCCGGCCGTTGCGGAAGAACCTTATCACCTCGGCGTCGTCCTGGGTCTCACTGGAACGGGAGCACCGTACTCCAAGGAGGCCGTGGAGGGAATTGAGATCGCGGTGAACGAGATAAATGGCCAGGGAGGCTTGCTAGGAAAACATCCGATCAAACTCTTTATTAGAAATACCCAGACTAGGCCCGAGGTCGCTGAGGCCGTGGTCACGGAACTGATACAGAAAGACAAAGTACGCGCCGTGATCGGGACTTACTCGAGCGCCACCTCCCTCGCCATAAAACCCATATGCAGGGAATATAAGGTGCTCCAGATCGCCACAATCAGTAATTCAGAAGACATCACCAAGTTGAACCCCAGTCCCTACACATTCTCGGTCGTCCCGAACACCTACATGATGTCCAACGCCGTGGTCATAGGGGGGGCAAAGTTGGCTGTGGCAAATGGCTGGACAAAGTACGCCACCATCGCCTCAGACTATGCCTGGGGCCGTTCCAGTCAACAGGTCCAGGTCGAGCTCCTGAAACGGGTGGCGCCCAACATCGAGTTGGTCGCCGAATTCTGGCCCCGCCTCGGACAAACCCGGTTCAATTCCTTTGTGGTGGCCGCCATGGCCGAGAAGCCGGATTTCGTCCTCACCTCCATCGCCGGCGCCGATAACGCCCTTTGGAGGCGGGATGCCCGGGAATATCGGTTCTTCATGAAAATCGCTAATCCCGGTGGTCTGATCAGCGTCACAGAGCTCATGAGGAACGCCAAGACCATCCGCCGTGGTCTATATGGCAGGACACGGGCGCCCTTCTTTGCCCACTTGGATGTCCCCATGATGGCTGATTTTGTCAATAACTACCTCTCCAACTTTTACCGGTATCCCACTGATTGGGCCGTGATGTCTTACGACGGGGTCTATGCCTTGAAACAAGGTATTGAAAAGGCCGGCAGCGTTGAGACGGAAAAGGTTAAGGACGCCATGAAGGGTTTGACCATCAACACCACGCGCGGCCGACTCTTCTTCCGCGAGATCGACAACCAGTTGAGTGCTTCGGCCTATTTCGGACGGGTGGCCGATGATCCCGACTACGCCTTTCCCATTTACGCTGATCTTGTGGAGTTCAAAGGGCCGGAGATCTGGCGCCCGGAGAAGGAAATACTTGCTGCGCGACGGAAATGAGGCGCGAAACGTGGGGAAGGTGACTTAGGTTCGATGACAACGGTTGCCGCGGTGAAAGCAATCGTCATATGGTTATGAAACGCATCAGATGCTCCCTCAACCTTACGAAAGCTTTTATCGGGAACTCAAGGCCTACATTCCGGCCTCGCGTCTGATCAGCAATCCGTTGCGGACGCTCGCCTACGGGACCGACGCGAGCTTCTACCGGCTGATTCCGAAACTGATCGTCGAGGTTGCCGAGGAGTCCGAGGTCGTGCGTAGCCTTGAGCTTGCAGGCAAGCACTGTACACCCGTGACCTTTCGCGCTGCGGGTACCAGTCTTTCCGGTCAGGCGATCACGGACTCTGTTCTGTTGCGGCTGGGACACGGCTGGCGCGGACACACCATCAGTGAGGATGCCTCGGAGATCCGTCTACAGCCGGGTGTGATCGGCGGGCAGGCCAATCGCTACCTTGCCCCGTTCGGCCGAAAGATCGGGCCGGATCCAGCCTCTATCAATGCCGCAAAGATCGGTGGGATTGCCGCCAACAACGCGAGCGGCATGTGCTGCGGGACGGCCCAGAACAGCTACCGGACCCTGGTGAGCATGCGCGTCATCCTTGCCGACGGCAGCGTGCTGGACACCGGCGATGAGGCCAGCCGCAGGGCCCTCGCCGAGAGCCACGGTGAACTGTTGGAAAAGATTGACAGGCTTGCGCACGAGACGAAGCAAAACCGCGCGCTGGCGCAACGCATCAAAGCCAAGTTCAAGATCAAGAACACCAACGGTTACAGCCTCAACGCCCTGGTCGATTTCGACGATCCCGTCGACATCCTGCAACACCTGATGATCGGCTCGGAGGGGACGCTCGGTTTCATCGCCGAGATCACCTACCGGACGGTCGAGGAACACCCCCACAAGGCCAGCGCCCTAATATTTTTCCCGGATGTCAAGACAGCCTGCGACGCCGTCGCCATCCTGAAGTGCGAACCGGTCGCGGCGGTGGAGCTGATGGATCGCGCCGCGATTCATTCGGTGGAGACTCAGCCCGGCATGCCCGACCACCTCAAAGAGCTGTCCGAGGATGCGGCGGCGCTGCTGATCGAAACCCGCGCCGCCGACGGCGATACCCTCAGCCTCCAGGTCGACAACATCCGCTCCGCCATCGCCGGCGTGGCCACCCTGTATCCCGTGCAGTTCACGGACCAGGTCGAGGAATACACGCGCCTCTGGAACGTCCGCAAGGGTCTGTTCCCATCGGTGGGTGCGATGCGCGAGACCGGTACCACGGTCATCATCGAAGACGTCGCGTTCCAAGTGCCTAAGCTGGCGTCGGCGACTCTCGATCTGCAGGCCTTGTTCAGGAAGCACGCATACGACGACGCTATCATTTTCGGCCACGCCCTGGAAGGCAACCTCCACTTTGTATTCACCCAGGACTTCGGAACACCAGAGGAGGTCGATCGCTACCGCCGCTTCATGGACGACGTCTGTGACATGGTGGTCGAGAAATATGACGGTTCCTTGAAGGGAGAGCACAGCACCGGGCGCAACATGGCGCCCTTCGTGGAACTCGAGTGGGGACCGGAAGCTTACAGATTAATGCGCAAAATCAAGGCCATGTTCGATCCGGACAACATCCTCAATCCCGGCGTCATACTCAACAACGATCCACACATACATATCAAGAATCTCAAACCTTTGTTTCCAGTTGACCCGCTGGTGGACAAATGCATCGAGTGCGGATTCTGCGAACCGACCTGTCCATCGCGCGCCCTCAGCCTGACGCCTCGCCAACGCATCGTGGGCCTGCGAGAGATCGCGCGCCTCGAGGCCTCCGGGGAAGATCCGGAGCGCGAGAAATCGCTCCGCGAGCTTTACCAGTACCAAGGTATCGACACCTGCGCCGGTGATGGCCTTTGTTCGATGGCCTGTCCGGTCGCAATCGACACCGGGCGGATGATGAAGGTCCTGCGCGGACGCAAGATGGGCGCCACTGCAATCAAGGTAGCCGACTTGGCGGCCAACCAATTCGGTGCGGTCTTGACGGCGACACGTCTGGGCTTGGGTGCCGCCGACCTGGTGCACGCCGTACTGGGCGCTTCGGTGATGCAAGGTCTCGCGCGCAGCGCGCGCAAACTCTCGGGAAACCGCATCCCGCTGTGGAACCCGTACATGCCGAGCATGCTGAGCGCGACCAGGTTGCCGGAGCAAGACATGCGCCATGACTCGGAGAACCCACACGTCGTTTATTTCCCCAGTTGCGCCAGCCGCACCATGGGACCGGCCAGGGGCGACCCTGAGCACGAGCCCTTACCGCTCAAGTTTGAAGGACTGTTGCGCAAGGCGGGTTACGCTGTGGTCTATCCAAACGATTGTGATCGGCTTTGCTGCGGAATGCCGTTTGAGAGCAAAGGTGCTTTCTCCCAGGCCGATGCCAAACTGCGCATGACCGAACAGGCCTTGCGGGAAGCCAGCCGTAACGGGCAGGACCCCATTGTGTTCGATACCAGTCCTTGCGCGTACCGCATGAAGCAGAACCTCGAGGCGAACCTCCGGCTCCTCGATATCACCGAGTTCGTCCATGATTTCTTGTTGGAGCGACTTGCGTTCCGGAAACTACCCGACGTCGTGGCGCTTCATCCGACGTGCAGCACACGCAAGATGGGGCTGGTAGACAAGCTGCAAAGCATCGCCGAAACGTGCGCAGCCCGGTTTATCGTACCCGATGACGTTCCGTGCTGCGGCTGGGCCGGCGACAAGGGCTTCACCGTGCCGGAGCTCAACGAGAGCGCCGTTCGCAATTTGCGGCCATCCCTGAGCGACGATTGCGTGGCCGGCTACTCGACCAGCCGCACCTGCGAGATCGGCCTCTCGTATCACAGTGGACGGTACTACCGATCGATCGTCTATCTGCTTGACCGATGCAGCGAGCCTAGGGTGCCGCTCTCTGAACGCGAACTCGACGAGTGAGGCACCTGAAGGAGGCATGAAGCATGTTACTGGAGATCAACACCATTCTTTATCCCACCGATCTCGGCCTCCAAGGGCCGACAGTGCTGCGCTACGTCGCAAGCTTGGCGCGGGCGCAAGGGGTAAAGATCGTTTTGCTGCATGTTCTGGAGCCCTTAAGCCGTCATGCGAGGCACGTGATCGATCAGTTCCTGCACGGGGGCGTTGGGAGCACGGAGTCTTTGCGCCGCGAAGGAGTCCCGAGACTCCGCGATCAGATCCATGAGCGTCTGGTCCGATTCTGCGAGGAGGAACTTGCAAGTGATCCTCGCGGGAAGGGCGACATGCCGGAGATCAGGATCGTGGAGGCATGATCATGCGGCTACGTATTGACGGAGTGTATGAGCGAAAAAATCGACCATCCCGCAGCGAAATGATTCGATTGAAAGAGGGGGACCACTGAGATGTTTCAGGTACGCATTCATGGCCGTGGCGGCCAAGGCGTGGTTTCGGCGGCAGAGATGCTGTCGGTCGCCGCTTTCGAGGAGGGCAAGCACTCCCAGGCGGTGCCGAGTTTCGGCTCCGAACGCATGGGGGCGCCGGTCGTCGCCTACGTTCGAATCGACGACAAGGAGATCGAATTGCGCGAGCCGGTACTGGAGCCGAATTTATTGATCGTCCAAGACCCCACCTTGTTCTCCGCCATCGACATATTCGCCGGTCTTCGGGAAGATGGATACCTGCTCGTCAACACCACGAAAAGCATGGAGGAACTCGGTGTTGCCGAGGCGGTTGAAAAACTCCCCGCCGGCCACGTCGCTGCGGTGCCCGCGACGGAACTGGCAATGCACCATCTGAAGCGTCCGACACCCAACACGGTCCTTCTGGGGGCGTTTACCGCCATGAGCGATGTCGTCCGGATCGATTCCGTGTTCAAAGCCATCGAGCGGAAATTTCCCGGCAAGGTGGGTGAGATGAACATCGCCGCGGCCCAAGCGGCATACGACGCTGCGGTCACGGATTGAATGGAAAAGGGAGAATCTTGTCATGCTGAAACAAGTCGAAGGCTCTCACGCGGTCGCCGAGGCGATCGCGCTCTGTCGGCCGGAAGTGATCTCCGCCTACCCCATCACGCCCCAGACCCACATCGTTGAGGACCTGGGCGCCATGGTGAAGGCGGGCGGGATCGAGAATTGTCAGTTTATGCTGGTAGAGTCCGAGTTCGGCGCGCTCAGCGCCTGTATCGGTTCGTCGGCCGCCGGTGCGCGCAGCTACACGGCAACTTCCAGTCAGGGAATGCTGTTCATGATGGAGGCGGTTTATAACGCTTCGGGCATGGGTTTACCGATCGTGATGACCGTCGGCAACCGGGCCATCGGGGCACCGATCAACATTTGGAACGACTGGGGCGATTCCATGTCGGCGCGTGACTCCGGCTGGCTCCAGCTTTTCGCCGAGACCAATCAGGAGGCCATCGACATTCATATCCAGGCCTTCAAGCTGGCCGAGGAACTGAGCATGCCGGTGATGGTGTGCATGGACGGGTTCATCCTCACCCATGCCTACGAGCGGGTGGAGATTCCCGAGCAGGTCCAAGTGGACGAGTTTCTCCCACCGTTCCAGCCGCGCCAAGTGCTCGATCCCGCCGCACCCCTTTCCATGGGCGCGATGGTCGGGCCCGAAGCGTTCACCGAGGTCCGCTATCTCGCACACCACAAGCAGCTTGAAGCGCTTGAGCTCATCCCTAAGCAGGCGGCCGAGTTTGAAGCGATCTTCGGTCGTGATTCCGGCGGACTCATTAAATCCTACGAGGCCGAAGGCGCCGAAACCGTGGTCGTCACCATGGGCTCGGTGATCGGGACCATGAAAGAGGTCCTGGCCGACATGCGTGCGGACGGCGTGTCCATCGGTGCGCTCACCATCCGCTCCTTCCGCCCATTCCCGAGGGAGGCACTACGCGAGGCGCTGAAGGACGCCAAGCGCGTGATCGTCTTCGAGAAGAGTGTCGCCGTCGGCATGGGCGGAATTGTCGCCATGAACCTGCGTATGGCGTTGCAGGATTTCGCGATAAAGGTTGATTCCGTCATCGGCGGGCTTGGCGGACGTCCCATCACCCGCGCGAATCTGCGCCGGATGTTCGACAAGGGCGTCAGCGACCAGCTCGAGGAACCGCACTTTCATGACATCCACATGGAAATCGTCAACCGAGAGCTCGAACGCGAAAAGGCTGAGCGACGCTCAGGCTCCATCGCGGAAAACGTCCTCCACGATGTCGGTATCGTCGCCACTGCCAAAGCCATATGAAAGGAAGGAGTCATGGCGCAAATTTCGGAAACCAAACAAAAGGTCAAGTTCTATCAGACCGGCACCCTCACGGTGGGCAACCGCTTGCTGGACGAAGAACACCGCACTGCCCAGGGCACCATTGACCGATCCAATTCCCTGGACTCTGGGCACCGAGCGTGCCAGGGCTGTGGGGAGGCGCTGGGCGCGCGCTACGCGATCGACGCGGCGATGCGGGCCACCAACAACCAGTTGATCGCCGCCAACGCGACCGGCTGCCTGGAGGTGTTCACGACCCCCTACCCCGAGACCGCGTGGTCGATCCCCTGGATCCATTCGCTGTTCGGCAACGCCGCTGCGGTGGGCGCTGGGGTGGCGGCGGCCATGAGGGCCAAGGGGCGGGAGGACGTGCGAGTGATCGCCCAGGGCGGCGATGGCGGTACCACGGACATCGGCTTCGGTTGCCTGTCCGGGATGTTCGACCGCAACGACGATGTTCTCTACATCTGCTACAATAATGAGGGCTACATGAACACTGGGGTGCAACGGTCAAGCGCCACCCCGGGCGCCGCGCGCACCGCGACCACCATGCCGGTGGGCCCGGAGCCGGGTAACGATTTCGGCACCGGCAAGAACGTGCCGCTGATTGCCATGGCGCACCAAATTCCCTATGTGGCAACGGCCTCGGTGCACGACCTTCACGATCTGGAGCACAAAGTGTCGAAGGCGATGTCCTTCCATGGCGCCCGCTACATCGAGATCTACGTACCCTGTCCTTTGGGCTGGGGGTCGAAGCCCGGCGACACGATCAAGATCGCGCGCTTCGCCGTGGAGTCCGGCATGTTCCCCCTGTTCGAGGCGGAAAACGGTGAGCTGACGGGCGTGACAAAAATCCGTCATTTGCAGCCGGTCAGCGAGCACCTCAAGCTGCAACGGCGCTTTGCGCACGTGTTCAAAAAAGGAAACGAAGCCCAGCTGGAGGCACTGCAGGCCGTCGCCGACAGGAACATCAAGCGATTTAACCTTTTGTCCTCGGGAGGTGGTGAGGCATGAGGCCCGACTCCATTCTGCAATCTAAGCCTTTCGCCATCACCCTTGATGTCGGCAGCAGCCTGCTTAACAAGACGGGCACCTGGCGAACCGAGCGCCCGGTCTACCTGGATCGTTTGCCCCCGTGCAATCACGCCTGTCCGGCCGGCGAGAACATTCAGGCGTGGCTCGGCTATGCCGAAGAGGGGGATTACGAAGCGGCTTGGCGCCAGATCATGGAGGACAATCCGCTGCCCACCGTCATGGGCCGCGTCTGTTACCACCCTTGCGAGGGCGCTTGCAACCGCGCGGCTCTCGATGAAGCCGTGGGCATAATTTCCGTCGAGCGTTTTCTCGGCAATCAGGGCATCAAATACGGCTGGACGGTGCCCGTCGGGGAGCCCACCGGCAAGCACGTCATGGTGGTCGGCGCCGGTCCCGGGGGACTTTCGGCCGCCTACCACCTGAGGCGGTTCGGCCACGAGGTCACCATTTTCGAGTCCACTCCCAAAGCCGGCGGGATGCTGCGCTGGAGCATTCCGAAATACCGGCTACCGCGCGAGAAACTCAACGCGGAGATTGCCCGCATCGAGGAGATGGGCGTCAAGATCGTGCTCGACACGATGGTGGAAGACGTCCAGTCGTCCATGAAGGAGGGGCAGTTCGACGCTGCGTTTCTGGCCGTCGGCGCGCACTCTCCCAGGGGTCTGGATATTCCGGTTACGGGTGAAATGCCAGTTCTCGAGGGGATCACCGTGCTGCGCGATCTGGAACTCGATAAGCCGACCCATCTCCGAGGCCAAGTGGTGGTTTACGGCGGTGGCAATACCGCCATGGACGTTGCCCGCACGGCGACCCGCCTGACTGGCTTCAAGCCGAAGGTCATCGTGCGCAGGGACCGAGACCGAATGGCGGCCCACGAGTTCGAGGTGGACGAGGCCCTGTTCGAAAAGGTGGAACTCCTCAACTTGCGTACCATCAAGCAGGTGGATGGACGATCCGTCACTCTGGAGAAAATGGTCGCCGGGGAAAATGGCCGGCCGCAAGCCACCGGACAGTACGAACCCATCGAAGGCGACGTGCTGGTACTGGCGCTTGGCCAGGACGTGGACCTCGGGCTTCTTGAGGGCTGCCCGGACGTCACCATCAGTCAGGGGACCGTCCTGGTCGACTCCGAAATGATGACCGGCCACCCCGGCATCTTCGCCGGCGGCGACATGGTGCCGTCCGAACGTACGGTCACCACAGCCATCGGTCACGGCAAGAAAGCGGCGCGCAACATTGATGCCTATCTACGCGAGGAGACCTGCGTACCCGCGGAGAAGCACGAAATCGCCACCGAGGACTTGCTGAACACCTGGTATTACTCGGACGCCGACCGCACGGTGCAGCCCACCCTTGAGATCATCCGCCGGCAGACCGGCTTCGCGGAGGTGGTGGGGGGTCTCGACGAGAGCAACGCCTTGTTCGAGGCGCGGCGCTGCATGTCGTGCGGTAACTGCTTCGAGTGCGACAACTGCTACGGGGTATGCCCGGACAACGCTATTACCAAGCTCGGGCCGGGCAAGCGCTTCGAGTTCAAGTACGACTACTGCAAGGGCTGCGCCATGTGCGCGGCGGAATGTCCTTGCGGCGCAATCAAGATGGTGCCGGAGGATATCTGAT
>NZAZ01000148.1 GCA_002686255.1 Rhodospirillaceae bacterium | reverse complement strand
GGTGACCGATGCCGACGGTGAGTTGGCTGGCTCCCAGAAGGTTCCGTGGCACTTCTGGCTGTTTGTCGGCGCTGCGGGGATCTACCTGTTGTGGCGCCTCGTGCAGGGCATCTGGTTGCTGGTCACCTGAGCGTGCCCGGGGGAGGCCCGCCGGTAGAGTGGCCGCTCCACAGCGGGCTGTGGCGCAGCTTGGTTAGCGCGTCGGTCTGGGGGACCGAAGGTCCCGAGTTCAAATCTCGGCAGCCCGACCAGCAAGAACCGAAGGTAGGGGCCGGTCTCCTGGGGCTGGACCAGACGAGTATTCGGACCACCCCTGCTCTTACCTCGACCTGGGTGGGCTTAACATTCGGGCCAACAGGCTTGACGAAGTTTGCTTGGGTGCACAAGAGACCGGAGTCTTTCGGCATAGGGACGGAGATCGACGACCAAGTCACTCGGTTCCGACTCATCCTCTGAAGTGATGACGTCTACCTGTACATCTGCCGCTTCGAGACCTTGTTCAATAAGGAGCAGACGGATGTTGGGAACCGCTACCCACGGGTGTGCCAAATCGCTGACCGTCGAGTAGATGCCGAGATTTCGCGTACTCGGCCAGAGTGACTGGTCGTTAAGAACGACGATCCGGTGATGCATCTCGAGATCGAAGCGTTCAAGTTCTTGATTGAGGTACGTCTCCTTTGACTTAAAGGGCTCGACGAAGACTTGGTCGATATTCGTCCGAGTATTCCGAACGGCACCAAGGATCACGACCACCATCAGCATAGTTATCAACCAAACAGGGACTACAGCCTCCTTGGTGGATCGATGCCGGGAACTCAACCTGTCCAAGACAACCTTTAGCAATTGGTGGGCCGCGATGAGCAGATAGACCCACATGGTGACTGTGATGCCGACCATGTACCGGTATTCGATCTGGCTTTCGATCACGACGAGATGCATGCCCATCGTTAAGCACAGGTAGGCGAGCAAAAGGATGGTCGCTGCGACACGGTTCAGCGCGCTTCCTTTCTGCCGGAGATAGAGACCAGTTACCGTGACTGCGAGGACTGGGCCAGCAGTCAAGATCGCCTGTAGATCAGTCGGGCTGGACACGAGAAAGGGTCGGGCAGCGACACCGATCGGAAATCTCGCAAACCAGGAGATCTTCGTTATTGCTCCCGAGAGGGTCGATACCAATAAGACTCTGGAATCTGTCTGTACATCGAGAATCTGATTGACGACTAGGGCGATTGTGAGGGCGACAAGGGCAGAGCCCGCGAGTAGGGCCGCGAGAAGTCCCGATTCCCTGAGCATTCGTCGAACAGAAGTAGGTCTCATTGCTGTGCGGATGCCGAGAAGCCCCCAGGACCACAGTGTGGCCGGGGGGTAGAAGAGAAAGGTAACGACTGTCCCCAAGAACCCAAAGGCGATCAGTCTGCGACGATTCTCAAACCATCCCCGGAGAAATACGAGGCCAGCGAGTCCTCCCAGAATTGGTATCCAGGCCAGCTTGTAGACGGTGGCCCATCCGACTGCTGCATGGAACGGCGGGAGGAGTCCAACTGAGATAGCCACAAGAGCCGAGTAGATCGGCCTCATTCCCCATGACTGGGCCAACTGTGCGAGCAGTCCTGCAAAGACGGCAATCCCGATGACGCCGACAAGACGGAGAAAGCGGAGGTCGTCAATGTCGTCGACGAAACCAAACATGACGGTGTTGATGAGCCCACCAAGAGGCCTCATGTCCGAGAGGTGCTTTGCGCTCGAACTCCTGAAAAGCATCGGGTAGTCGTCGCTCCAAGCTGACCGCTGGAGCGCCAACGGCAGGTATGGAACAAGCAATGCTAATCCTGCGAATAACGAGAAGAGAACTTTCTTGTCCTGGATGCGGGCGATACGTAACACCCAAATTGGTTTTTTAGTCTGCAATAGTCCATTTTCCAGGGTCGGGTGTTGGGCAAGATACACCTACATAAAGGGGAACGCTGTGGCGGTGCAGAATGAAGAACAAGCCGGTCGCAACTCCAAGTTCGACCGTTAGGACAGTGCAGAGCATTGATGTCAAGGAAACGGCTGGGGCCATGGCTATGTACGCGACACCCAAGCCTGTTGCGGAAATCCAGATAGTGATTAGTTGTCGATCTAGGCGGGCAGCGGCGGCAGCTACAACTAGGAGGATGTTGACGACAGCAATCGCTGTGGTGGTTGTGGCTAGCAGGCTCTGTATAACACTCACGGCAACGATGTTCCCGAACAGGATCTGGACCGCCACAGGTGTTCCAAGCGTCACGGCGACAATTCCTGAGACCACATAGAAGAGTAACGCCCACTTACGCCGAACGGATTGAAGGACACTCCGGCTGATGCGGTTGTCACCTCTTGTCCGGTTGTTCCCTAACTTTCGGTCGGCTGCGAATTTTGGTACAAGGCTTAGAGATAACTGATATGGAGTGCGAAGAAGCGCGAGCAGAATGAAGGTTGAAGATGTCTCAAGAATGTTCACGGACTTGACTGCCATGATCGTTGGGGACATTACGAGAGTGGCGTAGGCAAGTAGGCCGGCGATTGTCGCGCCATGCATTTGGGTCGTCGGTTGAGTGGTCTTTTCGACACCCAAGCTTGAACGCGGCGCTAACAGCGCCACGCCAAATCCAAGGAGAATGGCTAGAGCGAAGGAAGCAGGCCCAGCGTCAAAGATCCAGAGAACAAGCGCTGCGGCGGCTCGAAGAATGTTCTCAAGAGCCGACAGGAACGCTACGAAGCGAAACTTTCGACGTGCCGCCCAAAGACCCCTGGTAGTGCTCGTGGCGGCACAGCCGAGCGGTATCAGAGTCGCGAAGAGTGGCCAGATCGCCGAGGAACTACCGAAGATTTCCGTTCTCCAAATTGTGGTCACGACAGCGACACCCGACATCAGGGGTACTGTGACCCTCAGAGTCCCATGAGAGCGGAGGGAATGGAAGACGCTTCGGTAGGCACCCGCTGATGCGATCACGTGCTGCTGTACCGAAAAGCCCAGACCTCCCGCGGAAAGCGCCCAGATCGTCCAGATTTGGATGATCTGTCGGAATTGATTGAGGCCGAGGGAGCGAGAAGACGCCAAAATGAAAGTGAGTGCCGCCAGCCCGGAGACAAGAGAACCGAGAAGGAGCCAAAGTTCGTCGCGTCGAGACCTCAACTGTGACTAGTCCCAGTCAAGCGGTGTGGCGGAGGGCACCAGTGAGTGTTTCTGCTACTCGGTTGAACTCGCTGTCTGTGAGTGCGTCGAAAAAGGGAAGGCGTATAATCCGATTACTGACCGAATCACTGATCGGACAGTCGAACTTACGTTTGACCCAAGGCTGAGCCCCCTCTGAGCGATGAAGCGGCTGGTAGTGGAAGGGGGCGCCGATGCCAGACTCGTTTAACTCTTGTAGAACAGCGTCGCGCCGCCCTTCTCCGGACACCAGCACGTAGAACGTGTGGTAGGCGGATCGATGCGTTTCTGAGATTGGAGGCACTTCGATACCCAGACCCGCTTCCAGAGGCGAAAGCTGTTTGTGGTAACGGGTGAACAGTTTCTGGCGCCTCCCCATGACGCCCGTTCGTTGCTCAATCTGGCCAAGCAGGAAGGCAGCGAGGAGATCAGACATTCCGAACGAGGAACCTTGCTCGATCCACGTGTAACGGTCCACTCTGCCGTCGAGGAATGCAGCCCTGTTCGTGCCCTTGTCGTACAGCGTGTGAGCCCTGGCCACGTCCCGCTTTTCATTAATGACAAGTGCTCCGCCCTCCCCGCACGAGAAGTTCTTCGTCTCGTGAAAACTCAGGGTAGAGAATCGACCGAATGAACCGAGTGGGCTGTCACCATGTGAGCCGAACAGGCCGTGTGCGTTGTCCTCGACGATATTGCTATCCCCGTGGACCTCAATCAGTTGAGTCAATCTGTCGATGTCGGCAGCCATGCCCCCGTAATGAACTGGAACTATCGCGCGCGTCGAAGAGTCAATGAGCGCACCAACCGAATCCGGATCAATACACAAACTCACTGGGTCGATGTCGGCGAATCGGAGTTCGGCACCCGAGCGCGCGAACGCACTCGCGGTGGTCACAAATGCGTAAGACGGCACAATTACGTTGAACCCCGGTTGCACGTTTAGGAGCATCGCCGACAACTCGAGTGCAGTTGTGCAAGATGTCGTAAGGAGAATGTCGGCTGCTTCCAGTTCCGTTCGAAGCAGATCGGCTACTCGGTTGGAAAATGGTCCCTTGGATGCTGAGTGTCCGGTGCTAACGGCTTCTTGCACGTACGACAGTTCGTTTCCCTGCAACGATGATCGGTTGAGAGGGATCGGTGGAGGCACGGTGTCTTTGATTAGTGGCATGGTGTTGTGGTTGGTGGCGCTTGAGAAACCGGATTGACCCTAGTGGATAAAGTATTGATCCTTGGAGCAGGCGTTTACCAATTACCGCTGATTGCGGCCGTGCAGCGCCTGGGCTTCTCGGCGGTTGTGGTATCCACCCCAGGCAGCTATCCAGGGTTGGATGTGGCAGACGAAGTCGTTCTGGTTGACACACGAGATATTGGCGGTGTATGTGAGGCGGCGCGTCGTACACGTCCATGTGCAGTGGTGACGTCTGGCACCGATGTAGCTGTCCCGGCTCTTGGGGGCGTTGTTGATGCTCTTGGTTTAGTTGGGGTTGACACCGAGACGGCACAGCGGTGCTCGAACAAGATTTCGATGAAGGAATGCCTGGCCGCTGCAGGGGTGCCCATCGCTCCCGGCGATGTCAATGGGCCTTCCTCCGATGTCATGGAAACGGCACGAGAGATCGGCTACCCAGTGGTAGTGAAACCACCGGACAGTTCCGGGAGCCGGGGCGTTGTGCGGGTTGACTCGCCGGAAGGGTTAGCAGAGGCGGTGGCGCTTGCGCGATCTCATACGTCAAGCGATCAGTTGTTGGTCGAGAGGTGTCTCTTGGGTACGGAGTTTGGCGCGCAAGCTTTCGTGGTCGGCTCTGAACTCCAGGCTGTTTATCTGCACGACGACGTTCTCCATGAGACCGGTGTGCACACGGTTCCGGTGGGTCACACCTTGCCGTGTTCTCTATCCCCAACGTCTGCGGAACTGGCAACCCTGGTTGTGAAAGAAGCGATCGTGGCACTGGGCGTGGTGGACGCGGCCGTAAACGTTGATCTCATGCTGGTTGGCGATCAGCCCTTTGTACTTGAGGTCGCTTGTCGAGCCGGGGCGACGTGTCTTCCCGAACTGGTCGGCCTCGTGGGGGGCTTTGACGTCTACGAAGAGTTGGTGAGACTTGCCGTAACCGGGTTTGCAGATTTCCGGCTTCGGGGGAACGGTAGGGCCGCCGCAAGTGGGCATCTCGTGTTCACGTCCGCGTCCGGGGTTGTCGGACAACTTGGGTTGTGTGATCCGGCCGCGGCCTCGCGCCCCGCTTACCTCGAAAGTGTTGTACTAGATGTGTCTCCGGGAGACGAAGTCCATGGCTTTGCAACCGGCAATTATCGCCTCGGTCACGTCTTAGTATCTGCGAGCACCAATGCAATCGCATCGGCCGCTGTGAGACTGGCAGCTCAAGAAGTTGCCACAAGCATCAAGATTGGTTCGGCTCACGGGCAACAAGAATCGGACTAGTTGCTGGAGGGGTTAACCCGCTGACGTTCGACGTAAACAGGTGCGCCTCGAACTTCTTCCATTATTCGGCCCACGTATTCTGCGAGCAGGCCAACTGACGCCATAGTCAGGCCACCAAAGAAGTTGATTAGGAGCAGGGTCGAAGTGAATCCCGGGACCCCTGTGTCTCCGAGAGCCCAGAGTGCAAAGAAGACGGATCCGAGAACGACACTTGCCGCGGCCGCTAGTACGCCGATGAGGGCGAGGACTCGCATTGGTCTGATACCGGCTTCGATGACGTTGAAGAGCGAGTAGCTGACGAGTGAACGCAACCTGTAGCGACTTGGGATCTCTTGCTTGGTTTGAGAGGCCACATCCACATTCTTGATGCGCTTGGTTGTCTGGAGCAGCAGGGCGCCGAATTGCGGCCTACGCGTCCTATGTGACAGAAGCGCATCGACCAAGGGCCTCCTTAGAGCACGGAAACTGGTGAGGACTAGGTCCGAGGGAAGCTCGAAACTTCGCCTGAGCAGCCGACGATAGACCCGACTACCAACTCGGCGATGTTTCTTTCGGTTTCCCTGGTCGAAAGAGGCAACTACCGCGTCAAGATTAGGATCGTCTAAGAGCGAACTGATCAGAAGGTGAATCTGGTCCGGCCGGTGGGAAAAGTCGTCGTCCATGGTTACGACAATTTCTCCCCGTGCGGCTCTGAGACCGCAGAGGGTTGCGGCGAACTGGCCCGATTGGGACATCAACTGGATTCCCACAACATGCGGGTTTCGATTCGCCTCCTCGATGATTGTGTCCCAGGTTTGGTTGTTCGGCGACGCGTCGTCGACTAGGAGCAACTCCCATGTTCCAGCGATTCTGGCGAACGCTTGTTCAACCCCCTCGACAACTTTCGACAGTCGAGAGCCGGTCAAGTAACAGGGAACCACCACGCTCACTGCCACTTCAGTGAGAGCGTTATTGGGATTCATGACCCTCGCCGATCCTGAACCAGGAACCGCCCAATCGCTAGGTAGTCGAGGTGAGACTCGAAGAATGACTTGAGCGCATCCTTAGGGGTTCGGACGATTGGTTCTTCATGCCGGTTAAAGGAAGTGTTGAGGATCGACGGGATACCGGTGAGGTTGTGATAGGTGGAAAGGACGTGGTGAAGAGACGGGTTTCGTTCCCGATGTACCAACTGAGGACGGGCCGTACCGTCGATGTGCACGACAGCGGGGCTGGTCAACTTCATCCGAGCTGTGCAGGGGACGGTCACGGTCATGAACTCTGCTATTCTATCAACTGTTTGAAACAGTTCATAACACTCATCCGCGTGTTCGCTCAGGGTCGCGGGTGCGAACGGCATGAATTCAGTGCGTTTAAGTTTCATGTTGAGCCAATCGTTTGCGTCTGAGTCCGTCGTCTGGTACAGAATGCTGCGGTTTCCGAGCGCCCTCGGGCCGTACTCCAGAGCGCCCGTGAATCGAGCAACCACCGATCCCTCGGCTAGTAGTTGACCAACTCGTTCGTCGATGTTTGCGCCGAGATCCTGGTAGCCAACGCCGCTATCTTCCAGAGTCCGTTGGATTTCCGAATCGGTATAGGAAGGTCCGAGAAAAACGTTGTCCAACGACCAGCCGTCGTACTGATGGTGCTGATAGAAGTGGCTCATTGCGGCACCGGCCCCAAGTCCGGCGTCGCTCATTGCGGGGTGGATGTAGAGATAATCCATGTTCCCCAACTCAGCGATTCGTTGATTGAGTAGGACGTTAGCGAAGAGGCCTCCTGCTAGCAGGACGTTCCTTGATCTGGTTGAACGGAGCCTTTCTCCTATGTAGGGGACTACCACGTCTTCGGTCAGGCTCTGAACGGTCGCCGCTATATCTTCACGAGGGACCCTTTGGGTGTGGGCTTTGACTGTCTCGATCTGCTGGATGAACCGGCTATCCGGATACGGTCCTACGGAGATGTCCCGGCTTAGCCCGATTGTTGTCCAAGTCCCCTCGGATGATTCGAAGTACTGGTGTAACGCCCGATAGAGAGACTCGTTCACCTTGCCCTGTGCTGCTAGGCCTGTGATCTTCCCCTCGTGTCTCATTGCTTTGAATCCACAAACGACGGTCGCCGCCGCGTAGAGATGTCCGATGGATTGCATCCAGTTGATTTCTTCGAGAAGTTCAAGATGACCATCTCGGCCGGTCATCACGGAACCTGCAAGGTCGTCGCCACGGCCGTCCATGGTGACCACAAGCGCTTCCTTCACCCCACTGGTGAAGTAGGCAGATGCGGCATGGGCACCGTGGTGAGTGACGTGCGAGACGGGAACCGAGTCAAGGTCGATACCAGTGGAACTCAGGAGTGTAAGGAGAGTCTCAGTCCTGTGCTGCTGGGTAACTAGCGGGTATTGGAGAACAGTCTCTAGCGAAGCTGGCTTGCCCCTGATGCTTCTAACGAGTCGTTTCTCTGAACCGCCTCCGATATCGGACATCCAGGAGAGCAGTGCCGCACGGTGCAGATCCTCAGGTTTCTCGAGGGCTAGCGCAACTGCGTCGATAGGCCCGGTAGCTTGGCCAAGACACCATTTGATGGCTTGTAGCGGCCCCCCAAAGTCGGAAATTCGCCCGTCGTGATTCTTCAAGCGTGAAAATCGTTCTTCTTCAACGGCAGCGACGAGCCTTCCATCCTCGACAAGAGCTGCGTTGCAGTTGTGACCGTCGTAGACGCCAAGAACGCGACGTGGTCGCTCCATCTCCATAGG
>NZAZ01000147.1 GCA_002686255.1 Rhodospirillaceae bacterium | reverse complement strand
GCATCGTCCTCGCAATCGTCGAAAGATTGTGTGCTTTCGAGCGATCAATTGGTCATGCGGTTCCCTCCGTTGCAGGTCGGTGAGCACGGTAGACCTCGCCACGGGTCATGACGACCCAGGCCACGCGTGCCGCCTTGTTGGCCATGGCGACGGCAACCAGCTTGTTGGGCTTGCTCGCCAACAGGCCGGCGGCGCGCCCTCTTATCGGCCCAGGGGAATCGCATATGGCGTGGGAACGGATTTCCTCTCCTTCGAGACGGGTCTTCGACCCCCTCAGGATGAGGAAATCCTTCGGCTTTACCACCCGCCTCATGCTGAGGAGGCCGCCAAGGCGGCCATCTCGAAGCATAAGACGGCCAAATGCGATAGCCCCGGCGGGGGAGCCTTTTCCTTGCGCCGGCAAGGCCCGATGGATAGGCTTTGGCCCGGTTTCGCAACATCCCTTTGAACGCTTCCCGGAAAATGAGCAATCCCTTCCTTTGGCTGATATTGCAGGTGATCGACCTCTATATGTGGCTGGTCATCATCGGCGTCGTGTTGAGCTGGCTGACGGCGTTCAACGTCGTCAACCTTTCCAACCGCTTCGTTTACGTGGTCGGCGACTTCATCAACCGGGTCACCGAACCGGCGCTCCGGCCCATCCGCCGGGTACTGCCGAATCTGGGCAACATCGACATCTCGCCGGTGGTCCTGATCCTGCTGTTGATATTCCTGCAGCGGTTCATCGTCTGGATGTTCCTGGATTTTGGCTAACGACGCTCCCTTTGCCGCGGTTTCCGGCGGCGTCAACGTGCGCGTCCGCCTTACGCCTAAGGCGGCCCGCGACGCCATCGGCGGAACCGCCAAGGATGCCCGGGGAATCACGGCGCTGAAGGCCACCGTCACCGCCCCGCCCGAGGGCGGCAAGGCCAACAAGACGCTGATCGGCATGCTGGCGAAATCGTGGCGATTGGCGAAGACGTCGATCTCGGTGAAATCGGGCTTAACGCACCGGCAAAAGACGCTGTTGGTCGAAGGCGATACGGAAATGCTAATGAAGAAACTCATGAGTTGGATGGAGGGCATAAGTGGCTGAGGCGCAAATCATCGACGGCAAGGCGTTCGCCGCCCGGCTCAGGGAAAAAATCGCCGCCTGCGTGGCGGCGCTGAAACGAGACCACGGGCTGGTGCCGTCGCTGAGCGTGGTGCTGGTCGGCGAAGACCAGGCGAGCCAGGTCTACGTCCGCAACAAGGGCAGGCAGACCGAGGAGGCGGGCATGATCTCGGCCACCCACCGCCTGCCCGCCGAGACGCCGGAAGGCGAGCTCCTGGACCTCATCGGAACCCTCAACGGCGATGAAACCATCCACGGGATTCTCGTGCAACTGCCGCTGCCGGACCGGATCGACGAGGCCAAGGTGATCGCCGCCATCGACCCCGCCAAGGACGTCGACGGCTTTCACACCACCAACGTCGGCCGGCTGTGGACCGGGCTCGACGCGCCGGTGCCGTGCACGCCCCAAGGCTGTCTGCTGATGCTGAAGGAGACGCTTGGCGAGTTGAAGGGCAAGCGCGCCCTGGTGCTGGGCCGCTCCAACATCGTCGGCAAGCCGATGGCGGCGCTGCTGCTGGCCGAGCACTGCACCGTCACCATCGCCCATTCGCGGACCGAGGATTTGCCTGAACGCTGCCGCGAGGCCGATATCCTGATCGCCGCCGTCGGCCGGCCGGAAATGGTGCGGGGCGACTGGATCAAGCCCGGCGCCGCGGTCATCGACGTCGGCATCAACCGCGTCGAGGCGCCGGAGAAAGGCGACGGCAAGACGCGGCTGGTCGGCGACGTCGCCTTCGACGAGGCCAAGCGGGTCGCCGGCTTCATCACCCCGGTGCCGGGCGGCGTCGGGCCGATGACCATCGCCAACCTGCTGCGCAACACCGTCATCGCGGCGTGCCGCCAGAACGGGTTGCCTGATCCTTGGTATAAGCGTCGATGAGCGACCTCGCCCATATCCGCAACTTCGCCATCATCGCCCATATCGACCACGGCAAATCGACCCTCGCCGACCGGCTCATTCAAATGTGCGGCGGCCTCGATGACCGCGAGATGACCGAGCAGGTTCTGGACACCATGGAAATCGAGCGCGAGCGCGGCATCACCATCAAGGCGCAGACGGTGCGCCTCGACTACAAGGCCGGGGACGGCGAGACCTATCAGATCAACCTCATGGACACCCCCGGCCACGTCGATTTCACCTACGAGGTCAGTCGCTCGCTGGCCGCCTGCGAGGGCTCGCTGCTTTTGGTCGACGCGACGCAGGGGGTCGAGGCGCAGACCCTGGCCAACGCGTACCTGGCCATCGGCGCCGACCACGAAATCGTGCCGGTGTTGAACAAGATCGACCTTTCGGCCGCCGAACCGGCCCGCATCCGCGAGCAGATATCGGAAGTGGTCGGGCTGGACACCTCCGGCGCGCTCGAAATTTCGGCCAAGACCGGCCAGGGGATCGAGGACGTGCTCGAAGCCCTGGTCGAACGCCTGCCGGCGCCCGAGGGCGATGCCGAGGCGCCGTTGAAGGCGCTGCTGGTGGACAGTTGGTACGATGCGTACCTGGGCGTGATGATCCTGGTCCGCATCAAGGACGGGGCGCTCAGGAAAGGCATGAAGATCCGGATGATGGCGTCGGGCGCCGCCTATCAGGTCGAACAGGTCGGCCACTTCACGCCGAAGCCGGTCCAGGACACGGAACTCGGCCCCGGCGAAATCGGATTCATTACCGCCGCCATCAAGACCGTCGCCGATACCCAGGTCGGCGACACCATCACCGAGGACAAGCGACCCGCGGCGGAAGCGCTGCCCGGTTTCAAGCCGTCGGTGCCGGTGGTGTTCTGCGGCCTGTTCCCGGTCGATTCCGCCGTCTACGAGGACTTGCGCGACAGCCTGGCCAAGCTGCACCTCAACGACGCAAGTTTTCATTACGAGGCCGAAACGTCGGCGGCCTTGGGCCTCGGCTACCGCTGCGGGTTTTTGGGGCTTTTGCATCTTGAGATCATCCAGCAGCGCCTGGAGCGCGAATTCGATCTCGACCTGATTACCACCGCGCCCAGCGTCGTCTACCGTATCCACACCAAGTCCGGCGAGGTGAAGGAGCTGCACAATCCGGTCGATATGCCGGACCCGACCGACATCGATTTCATCGAGGAGCCGTGGATCAACGCCACCATCATCGTGCCCGACGAATACCTGGGCTCAGTACTGACGCTGTGCACCGATCGCCGCGGCGAACAGACGGAGCTCACCTACGTCGGCCAGCGCGCCATGCTGCGCTACCGGCTGCCGTTGAACGAGGTGGTGATCGACTTCTACGACCGCCTGAAGTCGGTGTCGCGCGGTTACGCCAGCTTCGATTACGAACTGGAGGATTACGCCGAAGGCGATCTGGTCAAGGTGTCGATCCTGGTCAATTCCGAGCCGGTGGACGCGCTCAGCTTCATCGTCCACTCAAGCCACGCCGAAAGCCGCGGCCGCGCCATCTGCGGCAAGCTCAAGGGCCTGATCCCGCGCCAGTTGTTCAAGATCGCCATCCAGGCGGCGATCGGCGGCAAGATCATTGCGCGCTCCACCGTCAGCGCCATGCGCAAGGACGTCACCGCGAAATGCTACGGCGGCGACGTGACGCGCAAACGCAAATTGCTCGACAAGCAAAAGAAAGGCAAAAAGCGGATGCGCCAGTTCGGCAACGTCGAAATCCCGCAAAGCGCCTTTTTGGAGGCGCTGAAGACCGAGGATTAATCCCGTCCAGACGCCGCCCGCGCCTCGGCCGTGCCTCCACTAACCGTTGAAAAGGTCCGGCAATATCCCCCGGACATCCACTTTGACGGAGAACAGCCCGCCCGACAGCGGCGCCGCGGCAAGCGCCTCATCGTCCAATTCGGTGCGGGCCGAGGTAATATAAAGGACGTCCAGGTCTTCACCACCGAAGGCGCAGCTCGTCACCCTCGGCACCGGAAGCTCGATGACGCGGTCTATCTTTCCATCGGGCAGATACCGCGTCACCCGCCATCCGTCCCAATGGGCGTTCCAGACGCCGCCTTCGGAATCGACCGTCAACCCGTCCGGAAACCCCTGGTCTTCGGGAATCCGCGCGAACAGCCGCTTGTCCCCGGCCGTTCCCGTCTTGGGGTCGTAATCGAAGGCCAGAAGCGCGCGTCCCACGGTGTCGGAAAAATAAAGCGTGTCGCCGTCGGGGGAAAACGCCGGCCCGTTGCAAACGGTGTAGCCGCCGAAAAGTTTTGTCACCGTTAAAGCGCTGTCCAGGCTGTAAAGGGCGCCGGTGGGTTTTTCGATGGCGTCATCCATGGAGCCGGCGAGGAACCGGCCGGCGGGGTCGCATTTGCAGTCGTTGAAACGGTTTCCGGGAAGGTCCTGTTCCGGGTCCGAAATATGATCGAGGGCGCCCGTGCCGGGATCCAAAAAAGCGAAGCCGCCGCTGACGGCCGCCACCAACCCGCCGCCCCGCCTTAGGGCGATGCAGCCGATTTCCTGGCCGATTTCGAGCGTTTTCCGGCTGCCGTCCGACGGCCCATAACGGTGAAGATGGCCGTTTTTGATGTCGACCCAATAGAGAAACCCGGATTTCCGGTCCCAAACCGGTCCTTCGCCGAGCAGGGCCCCGGCATCCCAAACACAGGTTATTTCCATCATCCCTCCCTCACGGCAGGTTGCTCAACCACCGCCACCAGAAGAATTGCAGCGGTAGCAAGGCGACCACGGTAATCAGGGCCATCGGCAACGTCACCCGCAATCCGTCCATCAAGGTCGCCCCGCCGAGGCGCAGGCCGACCGGGATGGGGCCGCCTTGATAGGGGAAGATCGCGGTCGAAAAGCCGTTGACGATGATCATCAGCACCGCCAACAACGGCAGGCCCGAGGCCTCGGCGACCTCCGCCGCGAAAGGCGCCATCACGACGATGGAACCGGGCAGAATCGCGAACAGGCTCATCGCCATACTCATGGCCGAAAAAAACGCCATAGGCGTACCCGGTGCCCGCCGGCACCGGCAGCGCCAGCACGGCGAAGGCGGCGGCGGCAACAAGAGGCACGACCAACAGCTTAGCGCGGGTCAATCGGCGGCGTTCCTGGTCCGGCACAGCGCCTCGGCGGCCTCGGCGAACCCGGCGCCGCCGGCCGACGCGGTCACGTAAGCCGGGGTCGCCGTCAGCCGGCTTTCAAAGTCGCGGACGTTGGCGACGCCGACGGCATGGGGGAAATGTTCGAACATCGGCGCGTCGTTGGGGGAATCGCCGATGAACGCGATCTGCCTCCGGTCG
Source organism: Rhodospirillaceae bacterium (assembly GCA_002686255.1). Classification (GTDB taxonomy): domain Bacteria; phylum Pseudomonadota; class Alphaproteobacteria; order Rhodospirillales; family Casp-alpha2; genus Casp-alpha2. The sequence goes on along the minus strand of NZAZ01000147.1, from coordinate 34,898 downwards.
GCGTCAATATCGATACCGAAACATTCCGCCAGCGCCCGGCGGGTCATCGCCAGCTTGTCATAATCCCCGAACCAGCCGTTGACATGGACCGAGCTGATTTTGGCGGTGGCGCCGGCGTTTTCGAAGATTTCGACGATGCGCCCGACGTCGTCGTCGGACAGGCGCGCCACGTCCTCGCAATAGTCGATGGCCAGGTCCGATTCCCGGTAGGGCTGGTCCGAGGCCATCGCCGTTCCGGGGACGCTGTCCAGGATTTCTTCGCCGACGGCCTCGAGACGGCGGCGGTTTTCGGCCCTGACCTCGTCGGGATCGTGATAGCGCTTGGTGAAGGTTTTCGTTGCCTGGTCGTAACGGAAATAAAACGCCCCGTTTTCGCCTACCACCGCGTCCACCGGCCACATGCGGGCGATATGGTCGCACCACCCGGCCGGCCGGCCGGTGATCGGCAGCACCAGGAACCCGGCGCCTTGCAGCCGCTCCAGGGCCGCGTAGGCATCGGCCGTCAGCTTCCCCGCCGTCGTCAGGGTGTCGTCGATGTCGGCCAAAACGGCCTTGATCCGGCGCCGGGCGTCTTCGGGAAAGGCGTCAAGGGGCTGCATGGCGGGGGGCTTTCGTCGATGTCCGTTAATCGGCGTCAGGTGATGCGGCTTCTCGCCGCCGCCGAAATGAACTCGCTGATCACAACAACGCAGAAAATGGCGATCAGGAGGACGGATACCTGTTCCCAGCGGAAAAGGTTCATCGTCGAATAAAGAAGAATACCGATGCCGCCGGCGCCGACGAAGCCGAGCACCGTCGATTCACGGATGTTGATGTCCCAGCGGTAGATCGTGGTCCCGTAAATCACCGGCAGGACCTGGGGCAGGATGCCGACCCAGAGGACCTGAAGCCGGCTGGCCCCCGTTGCCTCAATGGCCTCGACGGCGCCTTCATCGATTTCCTCGATGGCCTCGGCCACCAGCTTGCCCATGAAGCCTATGGAACGGAAGGCGATAGCCCAGATGCCGGCGACGGGACCGGGACCGAAAATGGCGACGAACAGGAGCGCCCAGACGACGGTGTTGATCGAGCGCGACGCCACCAGGATAAAACGCCCGATGACCCAGGTCGTCCGGTTGACGGTGGTGTTGCGGGCCGCCAGGAAGGCGATGGGAAAGGAGATGAACACGGTGACGATGGTGCCCAGAGTGGCGATGTGAATGGTTTCGACGAGGGCATCGACAACCTCGCTGAAAACCTTCCAATCGGGCGGCACCATCCGGGTAAACAGGTCCATGGCCTGTTCCATGGCGTCTTCGAAGTATTCCCACGGCAGGTTGAGGCTACGGACCGACCAGACGGCGACGAACACGACGCCCACGTACCAGACGTAGCGGATCAGCGTCTGGCGGGGCGAGAACCGCCGCCAGATTTCGGGATGCTTCAGGGCGTGTTCGGCGGGGCTCATCTCAGGCGGCTCCGGGCCCAGTTGGAAAAGATTTCGCCCAGGAACACCAGGGCGATGATGGTGAGCAGGATGGCGAGCGAGAAATCGTAGTCATAGCGTTTGAACGAAGCCGCCAGGACCTGGCCGATACCGCCGCCGCCGACGATGCCGACGATGGTCGAATGGCGGATGTTGGCGTCCAGCCGGTAAATGGAAACCCCAAGATAACGGGGCAGCGCCTGTGGCGTGATGCAGTAGACCAGGAACTTCATGAAACTGGCGCCCGTCGCCCTTATTGCCTCCATCTGGCCCGGCGGCATGTTTTCGATGTCTTCCGCCATCATCTTGGAAATGAAGCTGACGCTGGCCACGATCAGCGTCAGCGCCCCCGCCAACGGCCCGAAGCCGACGATCTTGACGAAAAAGATGGCCCAGATGATCTCATGGAAGGTGCGGCTGAGAATGATGATGAACCGGGCCGCCAGATAGACGGACCGGGGCGCCAGGTTGGACGCCGCGCACAGCCCGAGCGGCACGGCCAGGATCATGCCGAAGAAGCTGGCCGCAAACGCCATCTGAACGCTGACCAGGAGCTCGCGTGACAACAGCTCCCAACGGCTGAAATTGGGCGGGAACATGCGGGAAAACATGTCTCCCGCCCGGGGGAACCCCCGGGCCACCCGCGCCCAGTCCACCTCCAGCGAGCCCACGGACCAGAACAGATAGGCCACGACAAGGCCGAGAAGGCCGTAACGGTAGACAGGGTTTTCGATCAGCTTGATGGTATGCCATTCAAGCCGTTCGGCGTTTGAGGGGTCCGCCAAGCCGCTCATCCGGCGGAGGCTTCCCGGACGAAGCCCTTGTCCTTTTTCTCCGGCTTGGCGTCGCCGTTCCCATACTTGTCCTCGTCGTCGTCGGTCCGGATGGTGGTGCTCCAGTCCTCTTCGCCGTAAATCTCGGTCAGGACGTCGGCGCTGACGTCCTTGGCCGTGCCGTCGAAAACGATCTCGCCCTCGCGCAAGCCGACGATGCGGTCCGAGAACGTCTGCGCCAGGGCAACGTCATGGATGTTGACCAGGGCCGGGGTGCCGAGTTCGTGGGCCAGCTCGACGAGGATGCGCATGATTTGGCGCGATGTCTTGGGGTCGAGGCTGGCGGTCGGTTCGTCGACCAGCAACAGGTCCGGCTTCTGCATCAGGGCGCGGGCGATGCCGACACGCTGGCGCTGGCCGCCGGAAAGGGCGTCGGCGCGGGTATCCTGGTAACCGGTCAAGCCCACCCTTTCCAGAAGCTTGAAGGCGGCGTCCACGTCCGACGGGGGATAGCGCCTAAGGTAGGCCTGCCAGAAATTGACGTAGCCCAAACGCCCGGAGAGAACGTTTTCCATCACCGTCAGGCGTTCGACCAGGTTGTATTCCTGGAAGATCATGCCCATGCGGCGCCGCGCCTTCCTGAGATCGCCGCGCCCGAGGGTCGTGATTTCGGTGCCTTCCAGGCTGACGCTCCCCAATGTGGGCTCCACCAGGCGGTTGATGCACCGGATCAGCGTCGATTTTCCGGCCCCCGAAGGGCCGATGATGGCCACCACCTGCGGTTCGTCAACAACGAGGCTCACGCCCTTGAGCGCCATCGCGCCCGTGGGGTAAGTCTTGACGAGATCGGTAATGGTGAGCATGGAACTGGTTACCCCCTGCAATCATGGCCGCCCTTGCAGGGGGCGGCCACGACGTTGCAGTTTGTTCGGGTTTAGGTCAGGCCCTTAGCTCTTCTTTTTCTTTTTCTTCTTCTTTTTGACCTTCAGGCCCTTGAGAGATTCCTGGGTGTACACCGTGCCATTGGTTTTCTGGATGGTGCGGATGTCGGTCCAGTGGTCCTTGAAGCTGATCGAGATGAAGCGGTCGGACTTCTTGCCGAATTCCTTATTCAGGGCCGTACCCTTCCAGTCGAAGGAAAGGAAGGCATAGGTAATCTGCCGCTGAAGATCGGGGTGCAGGTTGTGGGCATAGCCATACGACGTGGTCGGGAACAGCTTCGACTGCCAGATGAAGCGAAGGTCGTTCTTGTTGACGATGCCCTTGTCGTGCATGCGGTCGAGGACGCTCGACGCGATCGGCGCGGCGTCGTAGTCCTTGTTGGCGACGCCCATGATCGAGTTGTCGTGCTTGCCCGAGTACGTCACCTTGTAGTCCTTGTCCGGGACCACGCCCAGCGACTTGAACAGCGCCCGCGGCGCCTGGTTGCCGGAATTCGACGACGGCGTCACGTGGGCGATCTTGCGGCCCTTGAGGTCCGACACCTTCTTGATGTCGGTCGACTTGTGGGTGATGAGCTGCAGGCGGTAGCCGAACCTGCCGTCGTGCTTGCCCATGATGGCGATCGGCACGTAACCGGCCAGGTTGACGCCGAACACCGTCGGCCCGGTGGAGATGCCGGCGACGTGCAAACGCCCGGACCGCATGGCCTCGACCTGCGCGGCATAGGATTCGGCGCCATACCACTTGACCTTCTTGCCGGTGGCCTTGGCCAGATAGTCCATGAACTCGGTGAACACGTTCTCATAGACGGACGGGTCCTCGACCGGCGTGTAGGAAAACACGATGGTACCCGGATTGAGCCACTTGCTGGAATCCGCCGGCGTGTCGGCGACCAGGTCGCCGTCGTCGTCGCAGAAGCGGATGTCCAGATCGCCGCGGTTCTTACACGCGGCCGAGGCCGGGTTCGCGGCCACCAGCCCGGCGAGGACCAGGCCGGCGATAAGATAAAAGGAAAGGGTCTTTAATTTTGTCATTTCGATTTCTCCCTGGTTTCAGCCGGATTTTGTTATCCGGTCCGAAGTTTACGACACTTTCATGAAGCATGAATGACATGAAATCACGACTCCGAAGCGGTGTAAATCGGTAAAAGAAAGGCCCGGGCTTAGGCGAGGGAGGAGAGGGAGGGAGAAGCCTAGCCGCCGCCCGGCTCGGCCTTCAGACCCGCGGCCTCGATGCCGGCGACGGCGCAGGCTTCGTTGTTTTCGCCACTGCCGCCGGAGATGCCGACGGCGCCGATGATATCGCCGGTATCGGGATCGATGGCCAGCACCCCGCCCGGCACCGGTACCGGCACCATCTTACCCCCCGAGGCGGCGGCCCCGTTAAAACTCGGTCATGGGCTTGAGCATGGCAATGTAATCGCCGTGCCAACGGCCGTCGATTTCGGTGAAACCGTGGGCCAGCGACCAGGGCATATGGGAACGCCTGAGCCAACTGAACATGAACTTGCCCGGCACCTTCCAGTTCCGCCAGTCGAGTTCCACCGCCCGGCGCAGCAATATCCAGCCCAGGTCCGGACCCCGGAACGGCTGGCGGATATTGAGCGTCCGATACCGGAGCCAGCGCGCGTCCCACTGCACCAGGTGCGTGACGCCGATCAGGCCGCCGTCGTGGAACAGGCCGTAGGATTCGCGGCGCGGATCGTCGAGCACGCATTCGTAGGGGCCGAGGACGCGCACCACCTCGCGGATTTTCTTGTCCGGCTCCTGGAAGTGGCCGACGTCGAGCCAGTATTGCTTCAGCGTCTCGAAATCGATTCTTTCGACTTCCCAGCCCGCGCCCCGATCGGTCTCGCCCGTTCCTCCGGCCGCCCGTATTGCCGTGGCGACGAACGCGGCGACGGACTCCAGGTCACGGAAGGTTCGCGGCGTCACGTCCTCATCCTCGATGGCGATGCCGAAGGATTCCTCGATGAAGGACAGGAACTGGACCATGGCGATGGAATCGATGAGGTCTTGCAACGGCCGCGACATGACTTCCGCGTCGGACGTGTCGCTGCCGGTGTCGGCGACGAACGCCAGCAACGCTTCCTTGATTTCGGTCATCCCGGGTTTATCACCGCTCCTTGGTATCACACCCCGATGTCCCCGCCGGCCTCGATCTCCCGCATGCGGTCCTTGATCGCCTTGCGGTCCGGCTTTCCATACATGGTCTTGGGGATGGCGTCGACGACGATGAGCTTGCTCGGCACCTTGGGCGCAGATAGCCTCTCCCTACAGACCCGAATGATATCATCCAACGCCGGGCTTCCTTCGCCGTCGAGGACCAGCAGCGCGACCGGCGCGTGATCCAGAAGCGGGTCCGCGATGCCGCCGACCGCCACCTCACGCACGCCGTCGATCTTGGAGATGACCGCCTCGACCTCCTCCGGAGAGACCTTCTCGTGTCCGACGCCGATGATGTTGTCGGCCCGTCCGACGACGTTGAGCCGGCCCTGATCGTCGAAATATCCGAGGTCGCCGGAGCGGAACCATCCGTCGGAAAGCTGTTTGCGCGTGCTCTCGGGGTCGTTCCAATAACGACGCATCAGGCTCGCGCCGGCGATCAGGATGTCGCCGGTTTCGCCGTCGGCGACCGGTGTCCCTGAACCGTCCACGACCCGGACATCGGTGCCGGGCAGGGGACGGCCGACCGGCCACGGGCCATCGCGGTCCGGCACCTCCGACGGTAGCCAGAAATGGGCGATCCGGGGCGAGTTCTCGGTGCATCCGTAGGTACACAGAATCCGGGCTTCGGGAAAGAGCGCCGCCATCTCGCGGGCGACGACGGAATAGAGCGGCTGGCCGGCGCTTTTGACGTAGCGGACGCAGCCGAGGTCCCGCCCCGGCGCCCGCTTCAGGGACGCGAACATCCGCATCGATGTCGGGTTGGCGGCGAGCCCGGTCAGGCGCAGTTCCGAAACGGCCTTGAGGATCGCCGCCGGATACATCAGGCCGTGCGGCCACAGCAGGATGCTCGCCCCCGCCCACAGGTGGGTCAGGGTCTGGCTGAGCGCATAGGTGTAGGCGGGCGGCGTGAAGACGATGGATTTGTCGCCGGGTGACAGCGAAAGATCGTTGGCGATGGCCCGGACGTTGCTCGATATGGCGTCTTTGCCGAGCACCACGCCCTTCGGCCGGCTGGTGCTCCCGGACGTGTAGACGATCGCCCAGTCGCCCTTTTCGGGCGACGCCGTTTCGGGCGGCTCCAAGGACACGAGCCTAAGGCCATCGCTAACGGCTTCCGCCGCCGGGTCGGTGAAAGCCCGGGTCTGGCCGCTCCCCTGATCGGTGATCAGCAGTTTGGCGCCGCAATGCGCGAGCATGTATCCCTTTTCGTCCGCGGTGGCGCGCGGATTCATGGGAACGGCCACGCCGCCGGCCTGGTAGACGGCCAACAGTGCGGTCGCGTAATGGCGGCTCGGCGGAACGGCGATGGCGACGCGGGTGCCATCGCCGGCGCCCGATTTCGAAATCTCAGCCTTCAGGCGCTCCGCCCCGGCCAGCAGTTGACCGTAGCCGCAGGCCTCGTCCCCCAGGACGGCCGGCCGATCGCCCCAGGTTTCGCGGCCGAGAACGGTGTCGAATACGGTTTCGTGATCTGTCACATTATGTCGCGATCTGGTTGATGAAACGGCGGAACGGAAAAAACGATTTTGACGAAATTACCGATATTTCCCCGACAAAAAAACAATTACTCTGATTCCAGAAAATAACAATCAAGCGCCGAAACGACCGATCCGCCACCCCCACGGCGGCACCAACTAGCAGGCTGCTGAAAAAAACATGATCTGGAGCAATTACCCTTCGAGACGGACCTCCGGTCCTCCCCGGGGTGAGGCATAAGGAAATGCAACTCCTCATCCAGAGCAGCGAGCGCAAGCGAGCGTGTCGACCCGCCTTCGCGAAGCCCGCTTCGGCGGGCGAAGGAAGGAGGATTGTTGGAGAAAATCCACTTTTTCAGCAGCCCGCGAATACTTTCGAATAAGCCGCCTGTCCGCGCCGCCGTTTTTTTCCCAGACCCGGGCCCAGTCCGTCAGCCGCCGCCAGAATCCTCCCCGCTCTTATCCAAAGCGTCTTCTCCGCTTTCAGGCCGGAGGCCTTGGCCGGTTTCCGGCTCCGGCGCCGGGCGGATTTCCTCGATGGTGGCGCCGGGAAAGGTTTCCAACACCGCCTTGACCAGGGGATGGCCGGCGGCCTCGGCCTTTAAGTCCCTGGCCCCCCCCTGTTGCCGTTGCTGCTGTTCCAGGGTCGGCGCCCCGGCTTCGTTGGAAACGGTCACCGTCCAGGGCCGGGCCGTGGCGCGGTTGAGGAACTCGCGAAGGGCTTCAACCATGTCCCCCGATGCCCCGGCGCGGGTGTTGAACTCGATCCGCCCCGGCTCGAAGCGGGTCAACCGCACGTCGCCGGTGAGGAAACGGTGCAGCCGGTCCCGGCCCGTGTCGGCGGCCAGCGCCGCAATCCGCTCCAGGGTCACGGGGTCGGGCCTGTCCATCGCCCCGGGAACCGTCTCCGGCGCCGCCTCGGACGCCGGCGGCGGAACCACCGGCGCATCGCCGGTGCCGGTCAATTGGGCCTCGGGCGGCGGCGTCCCGGATTCGGCTTCCGTGGCTTTCCGGGGCGGGGATTTAAGGGGTTTTTCCCCTTCGCCCCCGGCCGGATTTTTCTCCGGCCCCTGCTCTGAGCCCCGGTCCAGTTCGCGGATCGCATCGGCCGGCGTCGGCAGTTCGGCGATATAGGCCATCCGGACCAGGATCATCTCCGCCGCCTGGATCGGCGACGGCGCCTGGCGCGCCTCGGCCAGACCCTTGAGCAGCATCTGCCAGGCCCGGGCCAGCGCCGCCATCGACAGGCGGCCTTCCAGGTCCTTGCCCCGGACCCGTTCGATTTCAGGCACCTGGGGCGCGTCGGCGGTATCGGGGACGACCTTGATCCGCGTCAGCCAGTGGGTGATTTCCAGAAGGTCCTCGAGAACGGCCAGCGGGTCGGCGCCTTCCCGGTAGAGCTGATCGAGAAGCTTCAGCGCCGGGGCCACGTCGCCGGCCAGGACGGCCTCAAGAAGTTGGAAGCTTTGCGAGCGGTCGGCCAAGCCCAGCATTTCGCGGACCTCGGCGTCGTCGATTTCGCCGCCCTCTCCGCGGGCGGAGTGGGAAATGGCCTGATCGAGAAGGCTGAGGCCGTCGCGGACGCTGCCGTCGGCGGCCCGGGAAATCAGGTGAAGGGCGGCCTCGGAGACCCGGGCGCCTTCCTTTTCGGTAATGTCCCTGAAATGCTTCGTCAACGTCTCCATGTCGACGCGCCTGAGGTCGAATCGCTGACAGCGGCTGAGCACCGTCACCGGAACCTTGCGGACCTCGGTGGTGGCGAAAACGAATTTCACATGCTCGGGCGGCTCCTCGAGCGTCTTCAACAGCGCGTTGAAGGCGTGTTTGGACAACATGTGGACTTCGTCGATGATGTAAATCTTGAACCTGGCCGTCGTCGGGCGGTAACGCACGCCGTCGATGATCTCGCGGATATCGTCGACGCCGGTGCGGCTGGCGGCGTCCATTTCCAGTACGTCCACGTGCCGGTCCTCGGCGATGGCCCGGCAGTGCTCGCACACCCCGCATGGGTCGGACGTCGGGTCGCCACCGCCATCTGTGCCGACGCAGTTGAGCGACCGGGCGATGATCCGCGCCGTCGACGTTTTGCCGACACCCCGGACACCGGTCAGGATAAAGGCCTGCGCCAGGCGGTCGGAACGGATGGCGTTGGTCAACGTCCGCACCATCGCGTCCTGGCCGATCAGGCCGGCGAAGGTGTCCGGGCGGTATTTTCGGGCAAGGACCTGATAGGGGGCGCCGGAGGCGGTTGTTTCCGAATCGGGGGGGGCGGTCTCGGTCATTGCCAATCCGATGACATTCGAAACCCACCGCCGGCGGCGGTGGGTGGGAGGCTGGACACCGACCCAGGCGGAAACTCGTTACGGCTGCTTCCTTCCGGACCTGACCGGGTTGGCGAGACGCCTGTCCGGCGCCAGTCTCCCGGAACCACTATACCAGTTGCCCCGCCGCCCTCCAACACTCGCGGTTGGGGCCGGCGCGGGGACCGCGGTAGGGTAGGGATTCGGGTCTTAGATTCGGGAGGTGCGTTCTTCGATGATGATGACGCCGTCATGGCCCAGGGAAAAAGCGCTGGAAATGGACAAATAGCTGTCGGTGTATTCGTAATATCCGTCGACCACCCCCACCAGTTTCAGCTCCGCCGTCTGCTGGGCCGGAATATATATGGCCCCGAAGCAGGTTTCCTCTTTGACCTCGCCGGCGATGGTGGTCTTGATGACCGCGGCCCGGCTGAAAAAGGTATTGGCCTGAAAGACGTGGCCGTAATCGTCGCGATTGCGGATGCGGATGACGTAAGGCCAGCCCTGGCGCAGACGAATGATCATCGGCGAGTATTCGTTCTGGCGGATGCGGACGTTGACCACCGGCACCTTGGTCCAGTTGACGTATTTGACCGCCTTCTGGTCGATCTTGGCGCAACTGCTGGGCGCCATGAAACCCACCATGTCGGGCGTGACCGTACAGCCGGCCACCAGCAGCGCCACCGCCGCCAACAAGGCCGACCGGGTCGGGTTGACCCCCCATGCCTTCATCGGAACCTCCTTCGTTCCCCCTACCCCGGGCTTCTAGGCCGGGGCACCCAGAGGGCTGAGAACCGCAAGAAGTGCGACCAAGCTAGGCAGGAATTCTTAACAAAACCTAAACCCCTGGAAACAAAGATGAAATTACTCCTGCTGCCGGACAGGGCGGGCGCCTGTTGTCAGCAAAGCGGCGCTGTGTCAGGTTTCGCCGATGGGCAAAAACCTAAGCTATACCGCCGTCGGGCTTGACCGCGCCCATCATCGGCGCCGCGACGACGCCTGGATCGCCGGGCGGCGGGCCGACGAAAAAACCCGGATCGTTCCCGTGTGGCGGGACCGCAGCCTGATCAGCCCCGGCGCCGCGACCATCGAGGGCACCCCCGGCGACACGCCTGAGGCGGTGCTCCTTGACGGCAAGGAGGCGCAAGCCCTGCTCGCCGAGGCCGATCACGTGACGTTGTTGGGGCTCGACGGCGATACCGCCTATTTCGCCGCCGATATTTCCGAACGGGACGACAGCGCCCGCGACGCGCTTGCCGGCGGTGGCGAATTCCACGACCTTCGCCGCGTCGGCGCCCTGATGGCGGGGCCGGAAGCGGCGCTCTTGGCCTATGCCCGGGGGTTCATGCACTGGCACCGAGGGCATGTCTTTTGCGGGCTGTGCGGCAACCCGACGGAAAGCCACGACGGCGGGCACCGGCGCCGTTGCGCCAACGCCGAAGATCCCCACAACCATTTTCCGCGCACCGACCCGGCGGTTATCATGCTGGTGTCTCACGACAATCCGCAAGGAAACGGCCCGGCCTGCCTGCTCGGCCGGCAAAGCCGCTGGGCCGAAGGCATGTATTCGACCCTGGCCGGTTTCGTCGAGCCCGGGGAAACCCTCGAAGAAGCCGTCGCCCGCGAGGTGTTGGAGGAATCCGGCGTCCGCGTCGCCAACGTCGAATACAAGGCGTCGCAGCCGTGGCCGTTCCCGTCGTCGCTGATGTTGGGGTTTCGGGTCCGGGCCGAAACCACGGATATCGAGATCGACGACCGCGAGGTCGAGGACGCGCAATGGTTCCGGCCCGAACAGGTGCGCTCGTTCGGCGAATGGGGCGCCGCAACCCCCGGCGAAAAGCGCCTGCCGCGCAAGGATTCGATTTCCCGCTGGCTGATCGAAGGCTGGCTCGAGGACGTTGGCGCCTAGTCAAACAACGCTGAGTCAATCCTCCGCCGCCTCGTTCTGCTGTTGACGGAAGGGATGGCCCGGATAGACGCCCAGAATCTTGATCTCGTGGGTGATGAAGGCGAGTTCCTCCAGCGCCAGCTTCAGCGCCTTCTGTTCGGGGTGGCCCTCGGCATCGGCGTAGAACTGGGCGGCGACGAAACCGCCGCCGACGTAACTTTCCAGCTTCGTCAGGTTGACCCCATTGGTGGCGAACCCGCCGAGTGCCTTGTAGAGCGCCGCCGGCACGTTGCGCACACGGAACACGAAGCTGGTCAATACGTGTTCCGATTCCGGCCCCGGATTCCGGGGCTCCGCGGCCATGACGACGAAGCGGGTGGTGTTGTGTTCGGCGTCTTCGATATTGGCTTTGAGCGACTGAAGCCCGTCCATCTCGGCCGCCAGCTCGGACGCGATGGCGGTTTGGGTCTTGTCGCCGGCCGCCGCCACGTCGGCCGCCGCTCCGGCGGTGTCCACGTGTTCGACCGGCTCCAGGCCCAGCTCGCGGATCAGATTGCGGCATTGATTGAGTGCGTGAATGTGGCTGTGCACGTGGGTCAGGTCGCCGATCTCGGCTCCCGGCACGCCGAGCAGGTGATGGTTCACGCGTTGGAAATGTTCGGCGACGATATGAAGGCCCGATTCCGGCAACAGGTGGTGGATGTCGGCGACCCGCCCGGCGACGGAATTCTCGATCGGGATCATCGCCAGCGCCGCCTTGCCTTCGCAAACCGCATCGAAAGTATACTCGAAGGACCGGCAGGGCAGGGTCGTCATCCCCGGATAAGCGCCGCGGCAAGCCAAATCCGAATAAGCGCCGGGGGCGCCCTGGAAGGCGATGGTGTTTTCGGGCTTGGTCATGGCGTTGCTTTCGGGCTCAGGGCGCGAGCAGTTCGCGGGCGCGTTCAAGATCGGCGGGAGTATCGACACCCAACGGAACCGTGTCAACGAGCCGGGCGTCGATGCGCATGCCGGCCTCCAGGGCGCGGAGCTGCTCCAGCTTCTCCTGCTGTTCCAACTTGCCCCGGGGCAGCTTGACGAACATCTCCAACGCCGGGCGCCGGAACGCGTAAATCCCGATGTGGTGATAGTGCGAGCCGGGGTGCGAAGGGACGGTGGCGCGGCTGAAATAAAGGGCGCGGCCGCAATCGGCCCCGTCGGCCATCGACAGCACCGCCTTGACCACGTTTGGGTCATCCCTTTCGGCGCCCTCGGTGATCTCGGCCGCCAGCGTCGAGATATCGACGGCGGCCTCGGAAAGCGGCTCCAGCACAGCACGGATGATTTCGGGCTCGATGGTCGGCAGGTCCCCTTGCAGGTTGATGACGCCATCGTGGCGTTTTAACGGGTCCGCCGTATGCATCGCCTCGAAAACCCTGTCCGACCCCGAAGCATGATCGGGATTGGTGTAAAGGGCATCGCCGCCGGCCTCCTTCACCGCGTCGATGATCTCGAAATCACCGCAGGCGACGATCACCGGCCCGATATCAACTTCCACGGCCCGGCGCCAGACGTGGACGATCATCGGCACGCCGTGGATGTCGGCGATCGGCTTGCCCGGCAGACGCGTCGCCGCCATGCGCGCCGGGATGACGATGATCGGGTTTTCAGGGACGCTCATGGTTGGCACCATAACCGCATGAAAGTCCGGGGAAAACAGGTTTGACGGCCCCTTCCGGGACGGCGGCGAAGGGGCGGCGAAGCGGTTATTGAACCAAAGGCCGCCATGAGGCACCATTCCCCTGTTGCAACCCTACTTGTTACCCTCCCGGCCGCCCTCGCGGCCGGCCCACGGGAAAGGGCGCCATGCAGTTCTCTACGTTTGAAAAGATCGGCTTTTCGTTCATGTTGGCGGCCTGGATCGCCTGGGGATCCAACTGGATCGGCGACGCCCTGGTCGCTGCCGAACCCTTGCAAGCCGCCGCCTTCAAGATCGAGGGCGGTTCCGGAGCGGCCCCCGAAACGGCGAAAAAACCGGCCGCGGAACAGGCTTCCGGCGGAATGGACGTTTCGGCCCTGCTGGCCTCGGCCGACGCCGTCGCCGGCGTAAAAACGTTCAAGAAATGCAAGTCATGCCACACCACGGACAAGGGCGGCAAGAACAGGGTCGGTCCCAACCTCTGGGACGTGGTCGGCCGGGCCAAGGCCGGCGCCGCCGGGTACGGCTTCTCCGGCGCCCTGAAGGGTCTCGGCGGCGCCTGGACGTATCAGGACCTGGACGCCTTTCTCGCCAATCCCAAGGGTTTCGCCAAAGGCACCAAGATGAGCTTCGCCGGCCTCAAGAAACCCCGGGACCGGGCGGCGGTCATTGTTTTCTTGCGCTCCTTGAGCGATCAGCCGAAGCCGCTGCCATGAGCAACGCGGGTTCCGGAACAGCGTCTCCGGACGATACTTTCGTGGAACTGGCCGGGCGCGCGGCCGACGCCGCCGGCGCCGTGGTCATGAAATATTTCAGGGCCCCCTTGGACGTCAGCGCCAAACCGGACCAAAGTCCGGTCACCGCCGCCGACGGAGAGGCCGAATCGGCGATGCGGGGGTTGATCGAGGAAGTCTTTCCCGATCACGGCATCATCGGCGAGGAAATGGACGACGCCCAAGAAGACGCCGAGTTCGTCTGGGTGCTGGATCCCATCGACGGCACCCAGTCCTTCGTCACCGGCAAGCCGCTGTTCGGCACCCTGATCGCGCTCCTGCGCCAAGGCCGCCCGGTCCTGGGCGTCATGGACATGCCGGCGCTGGGCGAACGGTGGATCGGCCGCCAAGGCCGGCCGACGACGTTCAACGGCAATCCCGTCCACGTCCGGGCCTGCGGCGATTTGGCCCAGGCTTGGCTTTACGCGACCTCTCCGCACATGTTCGAAGACGCCGATTTCCCGGCCTTCGAGCGCCTGCGCAAGCAAGCCCGGCGTACCGTCTACGGCGCCGAATGCATGGCCTATGGGTTGCTGGCCAACGGCACCGTGGACCTGGTTTGCGAGGGAACCATGGAACTGTACGACTATGCGGCCGTGGTGCCGATCGTCGAAGGCGCCGGCGGCTTCATCACCGATTGGCGGGGCCGGGCACTGGATATGGAGGGCGATGGCACGGTGCTGGCGGCCGGCGATCACGCCCTTCACGCCGCCGCGCTTGAGGTTTTGACCGGCAATAATACCAAGGAGCGGTGATAATGACCTATAGGGATCGTCCATGCGGCTCGTCGGGTAGGAGGGAAGTCGCAGGCGATGCGGTGCATCGTCAAGGCTTTCCGACGCCCCCGGGGGTTGCGGGGGCGCCCCCCGTTATAAAAAAACGGGGACACCCCGTGGCCCCGGACGGGCCGCAAGGGCGACCGAGACGGCGGCTTGCCAAGGCTTTCGGACAGCGTCGCGCACGCCTCGCGATGTCCCGCATCGCCACGCCGCACGCTCCTTGCCGAAAACCTTGGCAAGCCGTCCCTATGAGTCATTATCACTGATCCTTGGTATAAATCACAATTTCGCCATCCTTCAATGGTGTCTTGATCCGCCAATGACCCGACCCCAATATCAAGCGGGGTTGCACCGAACTAAAGGGGGGCGCATGCGCCTGATTGCCGCTGTTTTCGGCTTTACCGCACTACTCGGCCTCGGACTGTTTCCGGGCGCCGCGCCGGCGGACGAAGACAAACCCAAGCCGGCCTACGGCATCGCCATGCACGGGGACCTGAAGTATCCCCCTGATTTTACTCATTTCGAATACACCAACCCCGACGCGCCCAAGGGCGGTACGGTCAGGCTTTCGGCCATCGGCACCTTCGATTCGTTCAACAGCTTCATCGTCAAGGGCAACAGCGCCGCCGGCCTGGGCTTTCTTTACGACAACCTGATGCACGGTTCCGCCGACGAGGCCTTCAGCCAGTACGGCCAACTTGCCGAATCGGTGGAAGTGCCGAAGGACCGCTCGTGGGCCGCCTTTACCCTACGCAAGGAAGCCCGCTGGCACGACGGCAGACCTGTTAGCGCCGCCGACGTAATCTGGACCTTCAATACCCTGGTCAAGAAGGGCACGCCTTTTTACCGTTTTTATTACGGCAGCGTGGCAACGGTGACCCAGACCGCCGAGCGGACGGTCAAATTCACCTTCAAGCCGGGCGAAAACCGCGAACTGCCGCTGATCCTGGGCCAATTAACGGTGCTTCCGAAGCATTACTGGGAGGGGCGCGATTTCACCAAGACGACTCTGGAGCCGCCCATCGGCAGCGGCCCCTACAGGATCGAGAAGTTCGAGCCCGGCCGTTCGATCACCTATCGGCGGGTCGAAAACTGGTGGGGCCGGGATTTGCCGGTCAACAAGGGCCTCTATAACTTCGACGTCATCCGCTACGACTATTACCGCGACGGCACCGTCGCCCTGCTGGCGTTCAAGGGCGGCGAATACGACTACCGCGCCGAAAATTCATCCAAGGCCTGGGCCACGGCCTACAAGACCCCCAATGTGGAAAAAGGCCTGATCAAAAAGGTCGAGATCAACCACAACCGTTCCTCGGGAATGCAGGCCTTCGTCATGAACACCCGGCGCAAAATCTTTAAGGACAGCCGTGTCCGTCAGGCTTTGGCCCATGCCTTCGACTACGAATGGTCGAACAAGAACCTGTTTTACGGCCAGTACGCCCGCACCCGGAGCTTCTTCGATAATTCGGAACTGGCGGCGACCGGGGTTCCCGAAGGCGATGAATTGAAACTGCTGGAACCCTATCGCGGGCGCATTCCGACGGAGGTTTTCACCCACGAATACAACCCGCCGAAAAATGACGGGTCCGGCAATATACGGCGCAACCTGCGCAAGGCGAGCAAGCTGCTGAACGATGCCGGCTGGGTCATCAAGGGACGCAAGCGCATCAACGGGAAAACCGGCAAGCCCCTGGAATTCGAGGTGCTGCTGGTCAGCCCGCTGTTCGAGCGCGTCGTGCTGCCGTTCGCCAAGAACCTGGAAAAGCTGGGCGTCAAGGTGCGGGTCCGCACCGTCGATCCGTCGCAGTACCGCCGCCGCCTCGATACCTTCGATTTTGACGTCATCGTCGGCGGCTGGGGCCAGTCCCTGTCGCCGGGCAACGAACAGCGCTCGTTCTGGGGCAGCCGCGCCGCCGATATCGAAGGCGGGCGCAACACCATCGGCATCAAGGATCCGATGATCGACGAATTGATCGAAAAAGTGATCGCGGCGCCAAACCGAAAAGCCCTGGTGACCAGCGTCCGGGCGCTGGATAGGGTGTTGCAGTGGGGCCACTGGGTAATTCCCCACTGGCACGCCAAATATGATCGCGTCGCTTATTGGGACAAGTTCGGGCGGCCTAAAATCACGCCTATTCAGGGCAACCAGTTCGTGGCCTGGTGGGTCGATCCGAAAAAGGAAGACGTTCTAAAAAGCAAGCTTGCTTCGGCCAAACAATGACCTGCGCCTAATCCATGTATGCATACATCGTCCGCCGCCTGTTGCTGATTATCCCGACGCTGTTCGGGATCATGGTCATCAACTTCGCCGTCGTGCAGGTTTTGCCGGGCGGCCCGGTGGAACAGGCCATCGCGCAATTGACCGGCGAGGCCGTCGACGTGACGGCCCGGGTCGGCGGCGAAGCCGGCAGCGAGGTCGCCGCCGGCAAGCGCACCCAGGTCACCGGAAAGCAGGCCGGCGAACCGAGCCGCTACCGCGGCGCCCGGGGCCTGCCGCCGGAGCTGATCAAGGACATCGAGCGTCAGTTCGGCCTCGACAAGCCGGCCCACGAACGCTTCGTCCTGATGATGGGCAGCTATATCCGGTTCGATTTCGGCGACAGCTTCTTTCAGGACAAGAGCGTCGCCCAACTGGTCGTCGACAAGATGCCGGTGTCCATCTCGCTGGGCGTATGGACGACGCTGTTGGTCTATATGATCTCCATTCCCCTCGGCATCGCCAAGGCGGTCCGGGACGGATCGAAGTTCGACGTCTGGACGTCCGGCGTCGTCGTCTTCGGCAACGCAGTACCGTCGTTTCTATTCGCCATCCTGCTGATCATGTTGTTCGCGCGCGGCGGCATTTTTCCCTTCTTCCCGCTGCGCGGCCTGACCTCGCCAGATTTCGAGACTCTTTCCTTTTTCGGCAAGGTCGCCGATTACTTCTGGCACATGACGTTGCCGCTGCTGTCCATGGTCATCGGCGGCTTCGCCGGGCTGACCATGTTGACCAAGAACTCGTTCCTGGAGGAGATCAACAAGCAATACGTGATCACGGCGCGGGCCAAGGGGCTGGAGGAAGGGCGCGTGCTTTACGGCCACGTGTTCCGTAACGCCATGCTGATCGTCATCGCCGGCTTCCCGGCCGCCTTCATCGGCATCCTGTTCACCGGCGTCATGCTGACGGAAATCATCTTCTCGCTCGACGGCCTGGGGCTGCTCGGGTTCGAGGCAACCTTGAAGCGCGATTTCCCGGTCATGTTCGGCACCCTCTATTTCTTTACCCTGCTGGGGCTGTTGATGGGGATCATCGGCGATCTCATGTACCACATCATCGACCCCCGTATCGATTTCGAGGCCAGGGATGTCTGACGCCCGCTTGGACGCCCTGCCCACTGAAGCGCCGGCCATGCCGGAAAGCCGCTTCCTCGGCCTCCGCGTCACCCCGATCATGCGCCGCCGGCTGGTCAATTTCGCCCGCAACCGGCGCGGTTTCTGGTCGTTGTGGATTTTCCTTATCTTGTTCTTCCTCAGCCTGTTCGCCGAGCTGATCGCCAACGACAAGCCGCCGCTGATCCGTTACGACGGCGAATTCTATGTCCCGGTGTTCGTCGATTACCCGGAAACCGCCTTCGGCGGCGAATTCCTGACCGAAGCCGATTACCGCGACCCCTTCGTCATCGAGCTGATCAACAAGAAAGGATGGATGGTGTGGCCGCCGGTGCGGTTTTCCTTCGACAGCATCAATTACGACCTCAAGGTCCCGGCCCCGGCCCCGCCCAGCGCCCAGAACTGGCTCGGCACCGACGATCAGGGCCGCGACGTGGTCGCCCGGATGATTTACGGATTCCGCATTTCGGTGCTGTTCGGGCTGGCGCTGACGATCATCAGCGCCGCCGTCGGCGTTTCCGTCGGCGCCTTCCAGGGGTTCTACGGCGGTCTGACGGACCTGTTGGGACAACGCTTCATCGAAATCTGGGCCGGCATGCCGATGCTCTATCTGCTGATCATCATGGCCAGCGTCATCACCCCCAATTTCTGGTGGCTGTTGAGCCTGATGCTGCTGTTTAGCTGGATGGGCTTCGTCGGCGTCGTCAGGGCCGAGTTCCTGAAGGCGCGCAACCTGGATTTCGTCCGCGCCGCCAAGGCGCTGGGCGTTTCCGACATCAAGATCATCTACAAGCACGTGCTGCCCAACGCCATGGTCGCCACCGTCACTTTCATGCCGTTTATTCTCGCCGGGTCCATCACCACGCTGACGGCGCTGGACTTCCTCGGTTTCGGGCTGCCGGTCGGCTCGGCCAGCCTGGGCGAGCTTTTGAACCAGGGCAAGGCCAACCTGCACGCGCCGTGGCTGGGGTTTACGGCCTTCGCCGTCGTCGCCATCATGCTCAGTCTGCTGGTTTTCATCGGCGAAGCGGTGCGCGACGCCTTCGACCCGAGGAAGACGCTCCGATGAGCACGCTTCTTGAAATCAATGGCCTCTATACCTCGTTCGGCCGGGACGGGGCCGAGGTCAGGGCGGTCCGGGACCTGTCGCTGACCATCGAAAAGGGCGAGACCCACGCCCTGGTCGGCGAATCGGGTTCGGGCAAGTCGGTGACGGCGCTGTCGGTAATGCAGTTGCTGCCCTATCCGCTGGCCTGGCACGGCGGCGGTTCCATCCGTTTCCGGGGCGACGAGCTTATGGGCGCCCCCGCCCACCGCATGCGCGAGATCCGGGGCAACCGCATCGCCATGATCTTCCAGGAGCCGCTGACCTCCCTGAACCCGCTGCATTCGATCGAGAAACAGATTTCCGAGGTCCTGCACCTGCACAAGGCGCTCAACCCCGCCGAGGCCCATGACCGGGTTTTGGAACTGCTGGACCTGGTCGGCCTGCCCGAAGCCAAGGGCCGCCTGGGCGCCCTGCCGCACGAATTCTCCGGCGGGCAGCAGCAGCGGGTGATGATCGCCATGGCGCTCGCCAACGACCCGGACCTTCTGATCGCCGACGAACCGACGACGGCGCTCGACGTCACCATCCAGGCGCAGGTGTTGAAGCTGCTCAAGGACCTGCAACAGAAGCTCGGCATGGCGTTGCTGTTGATCACCCATGACCTGGGCATCGTCCGGGGCATGGCCGACCGGGTTTCGGTGATGACCGACGGCGAGATCGTCGAACAGGGGGATTTGGCCCAGGTGTTCGGCCAGCCGGCCCACGCCTACACCAAACACCTGCTCGATGCCGAACCCAAGGGCCGGCCCGATCCGGCTCCCGTCGACGGCGAAAAGGTGTCGGCGACGGGCGACGTCAAGGTCTGGTTCCCGATCAAGAAGGGCGTTATCCGGCGCACGGTGGACCACATCAAGGCGGTGGACGGCATCACCCTCGAAGTCCGCCGGGGCCATACCTTGGGCGTCGTCGGTGAGTCGGGTTCGGGCAAAAGCACGCTCGGCCGGGCGCTGCTGCGGCTGGAGAAAAGCTCCGGCGAGATCACCTTCGAGGGCCGCTCCATCCAGGGCCTGGACAAGAAGACGCTGAGGCCGCTCCGGCGCGAGATGCAGATCGTCTTCCAGGACCCCTTCGGCTCTCTGAGCCCCCGCCTGTCGGTGCGGCAGATCGTCGAGGAGGGGCTTCTGGTCCACGGCATCGGCGGCGATTTCGACGGGCGCCGGAAAAGGGTCGCCGAGGCGCTCGATGAAGTCGGCCTGGAGGCGGAGATGATGAACCGCTATCCGCATGAGTTCTCGGGCGGCCAGCGCCAGCGTATCGCCATCGCCCGGGCGCTGGTGCTGAAGCCCAAGTTCATTGTCCTCGACGAACCGACCAGCGCCTTGGACATGTCGGTGCAGGCGCAGATCGTCGAACTGCTGCGCGACCTGCAGAAACGCCATGACCTGGCCTACCTGTTCATCAGCCACGACCTCAAGGTCGTCCGCGCCTTGGCCCACGAAATCTTGGTCATGCGCCGGGGCCGGGTCGTCGAACAGGGGCCGGCCGACGGCATCTTCGACGACCCCAAGGACCCCTACACCCGGGCGCTGATGGCCGCCGCCTTCGAGATGAAGGCCGACGACACCGGCGCGGTGAGCGTCTAGGGATTCACCACAAAGACACAAAGAAGAAAATTTTTTCCCTTTTCTTCTTTTGCTGATTTTACTTTGTGCCTTGGTGGTTAATTTCTTTTCACATCACTAGGATCGCGTTCACCATGGCCCTCCTGTTCTCCTCGCAGACCGACGATGCGGACCTGTGGCGCGACGCCCTGGCCGATGAGCTGCCGGACCTGGACTTCCGCGTCTGGACCCCCGGCGGCGAAGAGGGCGAAGATATCGGCGATCCGGCGGACATCGAATACGCCCTCGTGGGGGCGCCGAAGAAGGGGGCGCTCAAGGAATTCCCCAACCTGAAGGCGATCTTTTCCCTCGGCGCCGGGGTCGATCACCTGATGGTCGGCCGCGACCTGCCCCGGGACGTGCCGGTGGTGCGGCTGGTCGACCCGGGGCTGACCCGGGGCATTCGCGAATACGTGATCTATTGGGTCCTTCACCACCACCGCCACTTCGGCGAATACGGGCGCCTGGTCGCCGAGAAACGCTGGCGGCAGCTTCCCCAGGCCGACACCCGCAAAAAACGGGTCGGGATCATGGGTTTGGGCATCCTCGGCGCCGACGCGGCGGCGAAGCTCCGGGCGCTGGAAATCGACGTCGCCGGGTGGAGCCGCACGCCGAAGGACCTGGAAGGCGTCACCGGCTTTCACGGGGCCGACGGCCTGGGGCCGTTCCTGGAACGAACGGAAATCCTGGTCTGCCTGCTGCCGCTGACGCCGGAAACGGAAGCCATCATCAACGCCGATACCCTTGCCCGCCTGCCCCGTGGCGCCGTCGTCATCAACGCCGCCCGCGGCGGCCACGTGGTCGACGAGGATTTGCTCCTGGCCCTGGATAGCGGCCATCTGGCCGCGGCGACGCTGGACGTCTTTCATACCGAGCCCCTGCCCGGCGATCATCCCTATTGGGACCATCCTAAGGTCACGGTCACCCCCCACGTCGCCAGCCTGACGGTGCCGGCGACGGCGGCCGAGGCGGTGGCCGCCAACATCCGCCGCATCCGGGCCGGCCAGCCGCCCGAGCCGATCGTCGATCCGGAAGCGGGATATTGAGTGACGGAGAGCCCGGGGAACCCTAGCCGACCCAGCCGTAGACGGCGGCCAGCAGGAGCCCGCCGAGGAAAATCCGGTAGACGACGAAGGGCGTGAAGCTCGATCGTTTCAGCCACGCCATCAGGGCGGCGATGGCGATCAGCGCCGCGGCGAAGGCCAGGCCGGCGGAAAGCAGCGCATCGGAGGTCAACCGGGCGTCGCCCGATTGATAAAGCTGCCAGCCCTTGAGGCCGCCGGCGCCGATGATGACCGGGATCGCCAGCAGCATCGAGAACCGGGCCCCGTCGCGGCGCTCGAGGCCCAGGAACCGGGCCGCCGTCATGGTGATGCCGGAGCGGCTGGTGCCGGGGATCAGGGCCAAGACCTGGGCAAAACCGATGATGAGGACGTCGCCGAGGCGCAAATGCTCGATCCGGCGCACCGTCATTCCCAGCTTGTCGGCCAGGTACAGCAGGATTCCGAAGCCCAGCGTCGTCCAGGCGATGACCTCGAGGCCGCGGATGCCGGAAGGGTAATGCCTGTCGAGCAGGTAGCCGGCCGCCACCGCCGGCACCGTGGCCAGGACCAGGAACCCGGCCAGCCGGGCCCCCGGATCGCGCCGGCCCCTGATCAGCCGCATCACGCCTAAGCCCATGGCCCCTAAATCGCGCCAGAAATACAGCACCACCGCGCCCAAGGTGCCGATATGCACGGCGACGTCAATCACCAGCCCCTGATCCGGCCAGCCGGTAAGCGCCGGCACCAGGATCAGATGCGCCGACGAGCTGACGGGCAGGAACTCGGTTACCCCCTGAACCAGGGCTAAAACCGCAATATGTAGAAACGGCAACCCCAAATCTCCCTAAATATGGTATATTATACAGCAACGCCGGGTCCACCCCCAAGCCCCATGTGGCCATGCCCCGCGAACCCGGGTAAGATAGCCCCTCGGAGGGCGATTGACCCCACCTAATTGACACTGGCTTGAACGGCCGGGCGTTGGTATCCAGGCCCAGCCGTTTTCAACAAGGGTGCGATGAACAATGAGCCAACAGGATTGGCCCACACCGGTCGGACTGCCTCAAGCGCAAGGTTTGTACGACCCCAAGAACGAGCATGATAGCTGCGGTATCGGCTTCATCGCCAATATCAAGAACCGCAAAAGCCATGAGATCGTTCGCCAGGGAATCCAGATTCTCGTCAATCTGGACCACCGCGGCGCCGTCGGCGCCGACCCGTTGGCCGGCGATGGCGCCGGTATTCTGATGCAATTGCCCGACCGGCTGTTCCAGGAAGAGGCGGAAACCGTGGATTTCAAGCTGCCCGACCCCGGCGATTACGCGGTCGGCATGGTTTTCCTGCCGCGAAGCGAATCCCACATCAACGTCTGCACCCAGGCCATCGAAGGGGCGATCCGCCACGAAGGGCAGCAATTGCTCGGCTGGCGCGAGGTTCCCGTCGACAACAGCTATCTCGGCGACAGCGTCAAGCCCATCGAGCCGGTGATCCGCCAGGTCTTTATCGGCCGCGGCGAAAGCTGCCCCGACACCGACGCCTTCGAGCGCAAGCTGTTCGTCATCCGCAAGCAGGCCCATCACCTGGTCTGGGACGCCGATATCGAGGACATCGGCCATTTCTACATCACCTCGATGTCGGCCCGCACCATTGTCTACAAGGGCATGATGCTGGCGCCCAACCTCGATAAATACTACCTGGACCTCAACGACGACCGGGTCGAATCGGCGCTGGCCCTGGTCCATCAGCGATTTTCCACCAACACCTTCCCGTCGTGGCCGCTGGCGCAGCCGTTCCGCTACCTCTGCCATAACGGCGAGATCAACACCGTGCGCGGCAACATCAATTGGATGCTGGCCCGGCGCAACAACATGAAATCCGAACTGTTGGGTGGCGACCTGGAAAAGCTGTGGCCGTTGATCGGTGACGGCGCCTCCGATTCAGCGACCTTCGACAACGCGTTGGAGCTCCTGGTCGCCGGCGGCTATTCGCTGGCCCACGCGATGATGATGATGATCCCGGAAGCCTGGGACGGGCATCCGCTCATGGATGACGATCGCCGCGCCTTTTACGAATACCACGCCGCCCTGATGGAGCCCTGGGACGGGCCGGCGGCCATCGCCTTTACCGACGGCCGCCAGATCGGGGCGACGCTCGACCGCAACGGCCTGCGCCCGGCGCGGTATGTGGTCACCGACGACGACATCGTGGTCCTGGGCTCGGAAGTCGGCGTTTTGCCGGTGCCGGAAGAACGGATCGTCAAGAAATGGCGTTTGCAGCCGGGCAAGATGCTGCTGATCGACCTTGAGCGTCAGTGCATCGTCGACGACGACGAACTCAAGGACGAACTCGCCAGCGCCCATACTTATCAAAAGTGGCTGGACGATACCCAGATTCACCTTGAAAACCTGCCCTCGGAAGTGGCGGCCATGGCGCCCGACCATCAGACCCTTCTGGACCGCCAGCAGGCCTTCGGCTACACCCAGGAAGACATCAAGTTCTTCCTGGGGCCGATGGCCGAGGCCGGCGAGGATCCGGTCGGTTCCATGGGCCGCGACATCCCGCCGGCGGTGCTGTCGGACAAGCCGCGCCTGCTTTACGATTATTTCCACCAGAACTTCGCCCAGGTCACCAACCCGCCCATCGACCCGATCCGCGAGGAATCGGTGATGTCGCTGGTGTCGTTGATCGGGCCGCGGCCCAATCTCCTCGATCTCGAGACCGGCGGCGACCACAAGCGCATGGAGGTGCGCCAGCCGATCCTGTCCAACATCGACCTGGAAAAGATCCGCCATATCGAGCACCTGGTGGACGCCGCCTTCCGCACCTATACCCTGGATATCTGCTACCCGCCGGCGGACGGCGCCGAAGGCATGGCGCCGGCGCTCGAGATGCTGTGCGGCAAGGCCGCCGACGTGGTGCATCAGGGCCACAACATCCTCATCCTTTCCGACCGCTCCCTGAACGCCAACAAGGTGGCGATCCCGGCGCTTCTGGCGACGGCGGCCGTGCACCACCACCTGATCCGCGAGGGCCTGAGGACCGAAGTCGGGCTGGTCATCGAGACCGGCGAGGCCCGCAAGGTCCATGACTTCTGCCTGCTTGCCGGATATGGGGCCGAGGCCATCAATCCCTATCTCGCCTTCGATACCCTGTCGGCACTGCGCCATGAGCTTTCCGAACCCCTGGATGAGGAGGAAACCCACGGCCGCTACGTCAAGGCGGTCACCAAGGGCATCAAGAAAGTGATGTCGAAGATGGGCATCTCCACCTATCAATCCTACTGCGGGGCGCAGATCTTCGATGCCGTCGGCCTCAACACCCCGTTCGTAGACAAGTATTTCACCAACACGGCGACCACCATCGAAGGCATCGGCCTAGCCGAGATCGGCAAGGAAACCGTGCGCCGCCACCGGGCCGCCTTCGGCGACGACCCGGTGTTGAGGAACGCCCTCGATGTCGGTGGCGAATATGCGTTCCGGCTGCGCGGCGAGGAGCACATGTGGACGCCCGAAACCGTCGGCGTCTTGCAGCACGCGGTCCGGTCCGGCGATTACAAGAAGTTCAAGGCGTTTACGGAAAAGATCAACCAGCGCGACCGGAAATTCCGCAACCTGCGCAGCCTGTTCCGCTTGAAGCGCGCCGGCGTCCCGCTGCCCCTGGACGAGGTCGAAGCGGCGAGCGAGATCGTCAAGCGTTTCGCCACCGGCGCCATGTCTTTCGGTTCCATCTCGTGGGAAGCGCACACCAATCTCGCCATCGCCATGAACCGGCTCGGCGGCAAGTCCAACACCGGCGAGGGCGGCGAGGACTCCAAGCGTTACAAGCCCCTGGACAACGGCGATTCCATGCGTTCGGCCATCAAGCAGATAGCGTCGGGGCGCTTCGGCGTGACCACCGAATACCTGGTCAATTCCGACGACATCCAGATCAAGATGGCCCAGGGCGCCAAGCCCGGCGAGGGCGGGCAATTGCCGGGCCACAAGGTCGATGCGTGGATCGCCCGCATCCGCCATTCGACGCCCGGCGTCGGGCTGATTTCGCCGCCGCCGCACCACGATATCTACTCCATCGAGGACCTGGCGCAGTTGATCCACGACCTGAAGAACGTCAACCCCAAGGCCCGCATTTCGGTCAAGCTGGTCTCCGAGGTCGGCGTCGGCACGGTCGCGGCCGGCGTTTCCAAGGCCCATGCCGATCACGTCCTCATTTCCGGCAACGATGGCGGCACCGGCGCCAGCCCCCTGACCTCGATCATGAACGCCGGCTCGTTCTGGGAACTGGGCCTGGCCGAAACCCACCAGACGCTGACCCTGAACAGGCTGCGCGGGCGTATCGCGGTGCAGGTGGACGGCGGCATGCGCTCCGGGCGCGACGTCGTCATCGGGGCGCTGCTGGGCGCCGACGAATTCGGTTTTTCCACCGCCGTCCTGATTTCCCAGGGCTGCATCATGATGCGCAAGTGCCACCTCAACACGTGTCCGACCGGGGTCGCCACCCAGGACAAGGAACTGCGCAAGCGCTTCACCGGCGAGCCGGAGCACGTCATCAACTTCTTCACCTTCGTCGCCGGGGAAGTGCGCGAGATCATGGCCGAACTCGGTTTCAGGACCTTCAATGAAATGATCGGGCGCATGGACCGGCTCGACACCCGGCCCGCCATCGACCATTGGAAGGCCAGGGGCCTCGATTTTTCGCGCATCTTCGCCAAGCCCGACGTCGGGCCGGAAGTCGCCATCTTCAATTGCGAAAAACAGAAGCACGGCCTGGAAAAGGCCTTGGATAACGACCTGATCGAAAAAGCCCGCCCGGCGCTGGAAGACCGGACCCCGGTCCGCATCAAGATCCCCGTGCGCAACATCAACCGCACCGTCGGCGCCATGCTGTCGGGCCAGATCGCGCGGCGTTACGGCCACCAGGGCCTGCCCGACGACACCATCCACGTTTCCATGAAGGGCAACGCCGGGCAGAGCTTCGGCGCCTGGCTGGCCCGTGGGGTCACGCTCGAGCTCGAAGGCGACGCCAATGACTACGTCGGCAAGGGACTGTCCGGCGGCCGGCTGGTCATTTATCCGCCCAAGGAAAACCTGTTCAGGCCCGAGGAAAACATCATCATCGGCAATACGGTGCTTTACGGCGCCATTGCCGGCGAGTGCTATTTCAGGGGCGTCGCCGGCGAACGCTTCGCGGTGCGCAATTCCGGCGCCATCGCCGTCATCGAAGGCGTCGGCGATCACGGTTGCGAATACATGACCGGCGGCTGCGTAGTCGTCCTCGGCCCCATCGGGCGCAATTTCGCCGCCGGCATGTCGGGCGGCATCGCCTACGTTCTGGACGAAGGGGGCGATTTCAAAATTCGCTGCAACCTGGCGATGGTCGAAATCGAGGAGATCGCCAAGGAGGTCGGCGACTTTGACGCCGATCAGGACATGGCCGACGTGATGGCCGACATGACCTCAGGCGACGAACGCCGGCTCAGGTTCCTGATCGAGCGCCACATGAAATTTACCGGCAGCACCCGGGCGAGGGAAATTCTGAACAATTGGCAGGCCATGCTGCCCAAGTTCGTCAAGGTCATGCCCGTCGATTACCGGCGCGCGCTCACGGAACTGAAGAACCAGGAAGAACAGGGCCGCGTCACCCTGGCCGCCGGCGAATAGAGAAAACAAAAAGGACCTAAACCCATGGGCAAGGCTACCGGTTTCATGGAATACGAACGCCATGAGCGCGCCTATCGGCCGGTCGAGGAGCGCATCGAGAGCTATGACGAGTTCTACGTGCCCCTCGACGACGAGGAGTTGTCGCGCCAGGGCGCGCGCTGCATGGATTGCGGCATCCCGTTCTGCCACAGCGCCTGCCCGGTCGACAACATCATCCCCGAATGGAATGACCTGGTTTACAAGGGCCATTGGCGCCGGGCGCTGGAGGTCCTGCATTCGACCAACAACTTCCCCGAGTTCACGGGCCGGGTCTGCCCGGCGCCTTGCGAGGCGTCGTGCACGCTAAACATCACCGACGAACCGGTGACCATCAAGACCATCGAATGCGCCATCGTCGACCGCGGCTGGGAGGAGGGCTGGATCGAACCCCAGGTTCCGGCCTTCATCACCGGCAAGCGCGTCGCCGTCGTCGGTTCGGGCCCCGCTGGCATGGCCTGTGCCCAGCAACTGGGGCGCGGCGGACACAAGGTGGTGGTGTTCGAGAAAAACACCAAGATCGGCGGGCTGTTGCGTTACGGCATCCCCGATTTCAAGATGAGCAAACGCCTGATCGACCGCCGCATGGCGCAGATGCAGTCCGAAGGCGTCGATTTCCGGCCCAACAGCCATGTCGGCGTCAACGTCGAGGTCGAAAAGCTGCTCCGGGATTTTGACGCCGTGGCGCTGACCGGCGGCGCCGAGGAGCCCCGCGACCTGAATGTGCCGGGGCGCGAATTCGACGGCATCTATTTCGCCATGCGTTACCTGATGCAGCAGAACCGCCGTGTTTCCAGCGAGCGGATCGCCGACAATTTGGAAATCATGGCCACCGGCAAGCACGTCATCGTCATCGGCGGCGGCGACACCGGGTCTGACTGCGTCGGCACCGCCAACCGCCAGGGGGCGGCGTCGATCACCCAAATGGAGATCATGCCGGAGCCGCCGAAGAAGGAAAACAAGGGCCTCAACTGGCCCGACTGGCCGATGAAGCTGCGCACCTCGTCGTCCCATGAGGAAGGCTGTGACCGCGACTGGTCGATCGCCACCAAGGCGTTCGAGGGCCGGGACGGCCATGTGACGCGGCTCAAGGGCGTTGGCCTCGATTGGTCGAACGGCAAAATGACCGAGATCGCGGGCTCCGAGTTCGACCTCCCGGCCGACCTGGTGTTGTTGGCCATGGGATTCGTCAACCCGGTGCACGAAGACATGCTGGACAGCCTCGGCGTCGCCTATGACGAGCGCGGCAACGTCGCCGCCGACACCGAGAACTACCGCACCAGCATCGACAAGGTGTTCGCCGCCGGCGACATGCGCCGGGGCCAGTCGCTGGTGGTGTGGGCCATCCGCGAGGGACGCCAATGCGCCCGGGCCATCGACGAATACCTGATGGGTTCTTCCAATCTGCCGCGCTAGCAGGCTGCTGAAAAACGCACGATCTGGAGCAATTACCCTTCGAGACGGACCTCCGGTCCTCCTTAAGGCGTGAGGCATAAGGTATTGTAACTTCTCATCCTGAGCAGCGAGCGCAAGCGAGCGTGTCGAAGCATCATCCTGAGGAGCCGGCCAGCGGACGGCGTCTCGAAGGATTGTTACCGAAAATCCACTTTTTCAGCAGCCTGCTAATCCCCGACCCCGGGTTGCCGTCATGACCATCCCCCCCCCGTCATTCCTGATTTCCTTACCTTTTCTTTACGCGGGCCGCCGCCAGCGGGTAATCTTTGCGCGTCATGCGAAAGATAAGACGCCGCGCTTGGGAGCTTCTCGACGTCGGGCGCAAGAACGACAAGCTGAGCGAGTTCACCGACATCGCCCTGATCACGCTGATCTCGCTTAACGTGCTGTCGGTGATCATCGAATCGGTGCCGGAAATATACGCCGCCTATCCGGGGTTCTTCGAGAGCTTCGAGGTCTTCTCGGTCATCATCTTCACCATCGAATACGTGTTCCGGGTGTGGTCGATCACCGAAAGTGCGGAATTTAAATTCCGTCACCCCTTTTGGGGGCGGCTGCGGTTCATGATGACGCCGATGCAGTTGCTGGACCTGATCGTCATCGTGCCGTTTTACCTGGTGTTCTTCATCCAGGTGGACCTGCGGATGCTGCGGGTGTTTCGGTTGCTGCGGGTGTTCCGGCTGACCCGGTATTCGTTGTCCATGGGGCTGTTGCTGCAGGTGTTGAAAAAGGAAGGCCGCAACATCGGCGCCGCGCTGTTCGTGTTGTTGCTGTTGATCATCATGGCCGCCAGCCTGACGTTTTTGGCCGAACAAGAAGCCCAGCCCGAAGCCTTCGGCTCGATCCCGGCGGCGCTTTGGTGGGCGGTGGTGACCATGACCACCATCGGCTACGGCGACGTGGTGCCGATAACGGTGTGGGGGCGCATATGCGGCGCCGTCATCGGAATCATCAGCGTCGGCATGGTGGCGCTGCCGGCGGGGTTGCTGGCGTCCGGCTTCTCCGAAGCCCTGCGACACCGGCGCACGGCTTTTGATCAGGTCGTCGGCGACGTCATGGAGGACGGCGTTATCGATTCCGACGAACGGGTGCGGCTTAGGGAAGTCCAGGAGGAACTGGGCCTGTCCAAGGACGAGGCCGAGGCCATCCTCAAGGACCGCCACAACCAAATGGCGGCATCCCGGGCGGCGCCTCGGCCGGGCAACTGTCCCCATTGCGGCAAGGCGCTGCCGCATTGACGCGGCAAAACCCGGGAGCCCAGGCCCGTTTCTGCTTGACTTCGGATCCATAAATGTTCTATATTTGTTCTTTCCCGCCGACTGTTCCGGGAAGCGCTCTTTGACATGGTGAATATAGAAAACCTTAACGTCCTCGCGGCAGCCGGTGTCGTCGGTTTTGCGTCTACGATCCTTCGAGACGCCCGCGCTGCGGGCTCCTCAGGATGAGGCGTTACTATATTCTTCCCTCACCCAGAGGAGGACCGGAGGTCCGTCTCGAAGGGGGAGAAAATTCAAAATGACGACTTTTGACGACTTCCCCCCCCGCCCTGGGCGCGAAAGCCGTTTGGAATCAACTGGTTGCGTGGATTCTGGCGGTCAAAAACGACGACTTTCGGACGACCGGATGACGACCGGATGACGACCCGATGACGACCGGGCGACGACTTGCGGACGACCCTACGCCGCCGCCCTGATCGCCGCCGCCTTGACCTTGTCGTCGACGGCGCTTTCGAACTGCTGGAAGTTTTCCTCGAAAAGCCGCCTCAAATCCTTGGCCTGGGCGTCATAGGCGTCCTTGTCCGTCCAGGTGTTGCGCGGGTTCAACACGTCGTCGGGAACATCGGGGCAGGCATCCGGCACCAGGACGCCGAAATTCCCGTCCGCCGTGAACGACGCCTCGGCCAGGCGGCCGTCCAGCGCCGCGTTGACCATGGCCCGGGTGTGCTTGATCTCCATGCGTTCGCCGACGCCGAAGCCGCCGCCCGACCAGCCGGTGTTGACGAGCCAGCATTTGGCGCCGTGCTTGGCCATTTTCTCGCCCAAAAGCTTGGCATAGACCGTCGGGTGGCGGGGCATGAAGGGGGCCCCGAAGCAGGTCGAGAACGTCGCCTGAGGTTCCTTCAGGCCGCGTTCGGTGCCGGCCACCTTGGCCGTATAGCCGGACAGGAAATGGTACATGGCCTGATCGGGGGTCAACTGGCTGATCGGCGGCAACACGCCGAAGGCGTCGCAGGTCAGCATCATGATGTTGGTGGGATGGCCGCCGATGCCGGAAAGGGACGCATTGGGGATCTGTTCGATGGAATAGGACACGCGGCCGTTTTCGGTCAGCGTGGTATCGAAGAAATCCAGCTCCCGGGTATCCGGGTCCATGACCACGTTTTCGATGATCGAGCCGAAGGTTCGGGTGGTCTCGAAGATTTCCGGCTCCGTCTCGCGGGTCAGGTTTATGGTCTTGGCGTAGCAACCGTCTTCGAAATTGAAGATGCCGTCCGGGCCCCAGCCGTGTTCGTCGTCGCCGATCAGGGTCCGCGAACTGTCCGCCGACAGCGTCGTCTTGCCGGTGCCGGAAAGGCCGAAGAAAATCGCCGAATTGCCCTCCGGCCCGATGTTGGCCGAACAGTGCATGGGCAGCACGCCGCGGGCCGGCAGCAGGTAGTTCATCACCGAAAAGATCGATTTCTTGATCTCGCCGGCGTACCCGGAGCCCCCGACCAGGACCATCTGTTTCGCCATGTTGACGACGATGAAGGTGCCCGACGTGGTGCCGTCCTTGGCCGCGTCGGCTTCCAGGCTCGGCGCCTGCAATACCGTCCACGCCGGCTTGAACCCGGGCAGCTCCTTAGGGTCGGGCTGGATGAACATGTTGCGGGCGAACAGGCTGTGCCAGGCTTCTTCGGTGACGACGCGGACCGGCAGGCGGTATTTTTCATCGGCCCCGGCGTAACAGTCCTGGACGAAAACGTCGCGGCCCCGCAAGTGGCCCAGCATCTTGTCCAGCAGGCGCTCGAAGTTTTCTTCGGAAATGGCGACGTTGACGTTACCCCACCAGATTTCGTCCTTGGTGGAGTCTTCCTCGACGACGAAACGGTCGTTGGGGGACCGCCCGGTGTGCGATCCCGTCAACGTTACAAGCGCCCCCCCCTGCGCCAGCATGCCTTCGCCGCGGTTTAGCGATTCGGCATAGAGTTGCGGCGCCGAAAGGCTCCAATAGGCGGCATTGACATTGCTCAGGCCATGATTATCCAGGCCATAACTACTGACCCTGGATCCGAAATTTTGCACGGGTAGCCTCCCTTCCGATTCTTTATTTTACATCCCCCGGCACAGAAGATAGCCGCCAGGACACTGACTCAACAGACTTTTTTTCATTAAATGGTCATATAAAAATCGGCATTGAAAATTCAGTATCGGCAATCACTTTCGGCGCTTGCCGCCCCGCCGGCCCGGCCGGCTCAGTCCCGCAAGGCGCGCCAGTTCCTCGCGCGCGCCCATGCGGTCGGGAACCGGTTTTTCGAATTCAAGCCGGGCCGTCCGGCCGCCGTGCCTGAGGTCGAAGCCGTCGGGGTCGAGGCCGGTCATTTTCCAGCCGTTGCCGCTTCGGCCCAAAAGGGCATTGGCGTAATGGTCCACCGCGTCCGCGTGATCGGTGTTCATGTGTTCCAGGATATCGGGTTCGGCCTTGGCGATCGCCGCCGCCGCCCGGGCGTTGGGCCTGATGTCGGCGCCCTTCAGCCAGATCGCCTTGGCGAAGCCGCCGACGTAACGGGCGCTTTCGATTCGCATCCGGAAAAAGCCGAAATCGCCGAAACCGGCATAAAGGGCGGCCTCGGGGTGCAGGGCCAGGAAGCGGCGCTGATGGCGTTTGTTCTTGGTCCGCTCGATGGAGCCGAGCACAGTGACGCGGGGGCCGGTCTGCGGGTTCCTGAGCCTCGATGTTTCCTCGAACAACAGCGCGCCCCTGGGGTCCGAATCCAGATTGCGGGTATGGTCCGACAGCGTCGAAAACAGCATCAGCGGGCTCATATCGCAATCAAACGCGACCGTCGCCAGCGACCCATAGGGCCAGCCGCCCCGCGATTTATGGGTCGTCGACAACATTGCCGCCCTGGCGCGGCGGATCAGCGCCCGGGCATCGGCGGCATGATCGGCCTTGGTCGGGGACGAAGTTTTGACTTCTCCGGTGTCGGTTTTTTTGGCCATGGCTGAGGGGGTGGCGGGGGCTGGTCCCTGCTCCGCCTCGGGTCAGGGACGTTCGAAGCGGTTATAAAAATAACCGCTCAGTCCTCCCAGCACCATCCAGAACAGCCCCGTCACCACCAGGGTGGCGATGGCGAATTCGGATGCCAGTTCCGCCGGGACGTCGCCGGCGGCGGTAATTTCATGGGCCGGGGCGCCGATGACATGGGGCAGCACGATCAGCCCCACGCCCAGTCCCCTCAACCAAGTCCGGGATTGCAGCGCGACCAGGGCCAACCCGGCCGCCGTCGCCGCCGCCGTTCCCAGCCACCAAGCCTGCCGGGCGCTTAAATCCGCCGCCTGCATGCCCGGCAATTCCGGGGCCAGGCCCAACGACGGCGAAACGTAGAAGGCGGCAAACCCCGCCGCTCCCCAAAGCACGCCCCGGCGCCAGTCGATGGAACGGCCGCTGAGCGTAATCGCGCCGACCAGGAGAAACGCAAAACCGATACTGGTCAGAACGTCGGTCAGCAGGGTGTAAACCCCCCTTTCGAAGCGGTCGCCCGACGCCCATTCGTTTTCCGTTGGCGCTGCCGGTTCCTTTTGCGGTTGTTCATGGTGGCTCCCGGCGCCCGGGCCGGCGTCCTCATAGACCTCGGCGGCCAGGATCAGGGGCGTGGTTTTGATCGAATGAGCGCCCCAAATGAAAATGCCGGAAAGCAAGCCGGCGGCAAGCGCCGTCAAAAAAATCCGTCCGAACATGATAGGTCCCCTCAGTGGCAGGGGAAGGCGAAGGCGTGGCGTCCGTCGTGGGCGGCGTTGTGAATGGTCGTCGACTGGGCGAAGCCTGTGCCGAGGACCAAAAAAGCGCCGAACAAAAGCGCCAACACCGCGGGCGCTGCCCGGTGGGCGGCGTCAACGGCGATCCGATCCTTGAGGAGGAGGGTTTTGGTGTTCATGGTCTATGTCTCCGTTGCGGTCAAATGACAAAATCTTCACCGCTACGGTTATACCGCCCCGCTGGAATCTCCCGTCCCGCAGGTTCGCGATGACACGTGACGGCAGGTCTCCTGGCTTGCGGCTCTTCGTATGGCCCCGCCTTCCCGGTTTCCCAGTGGCATCGTGGGCGCATTAACTTACCGCTTACAGTTGCGGGGGCAGCCACGGTCGAAAGTCCCCTCTTGGGTCGACCCCTCCGTGTTCCCTTTTGATCCCCAGGCTTTTTCGCCCTTGGGGAACCGTCCGAAACGACTATAAGACGGCGTCCGCCAAAGCGTCAATCGTCAAACGCGGGACAGTATTTCGTAACCACACCCTTTAAATGGCTATAATTTTGCCATAAATAACCTTTAGGCATGCGCCTGAAACTCCCTGGCAATCCTTTTCCGGCGCCGAAAGGGAACTTTTTGATGCCCCATGTCATCGCCCTCGTCGACGACGACCAGAATATTCTCGCCTCGCTTTCGGCTGCGCTTGAGGACGAAGGCTATAGCGTCGACACCTACGTGGGCGGCGTCGAGGCCCTGGACGGGATCGGCCGGCGGCCCGTGGACCTGGCCATTCTCGATATCAAGATGCCGCGCATGGACGGCATGGAGCTGCTCGGTAATCTGCGTAAAAAGAACAACCTGCCGGTCATTTTCCTGACCTCCAAGGACGATGAAATCGACGAAGTCATGGGTCTGCGCATGGGCGCCGACGATTACATCAAAAAACCGTTTTCCCAGCGGCTTCTGCTGGAACGGATCAGGGCCATTCTTAGGCGTCACGAACCCGGCGAACTAGAACAGGACAAGACGGACGTCCTGCGCCGGGGGGACCTTGTTCTTGATTCTTCGCGCCACCTTTGCACCTGGAAGGATAAGGAGGTGAACCTGACGGTCACCGAATTCCTGCTGGTCAAGGCGCTCGCCCGCCGCCCCGGCCACGTCAAGAATCGCGATCAGCTGATCGACGCGGCTTATGGAGAACATATCTACGTCGATGACCGGACCATCGACAGCCATATCAAGCGCCTGCGCCGTAAATTCAAGAACGTGGACGAGGAATTCGCCGAGATCGAAACCCTTTACGGCGTCGGCTATCGGTATCGTGGGGGGTGATTTTATCACCTAGGGTCTTTCCGGCCCAAATTGAACCATTCTGACGGAGCGATTTTGTGCCAGGATCAAGCAAGGAAGCGCAGCGCGTATCCGAATACGGGCAAGATT
>NZAZ01000146.1 GCA_002686255.1 Rhodospirillaceae bacterium | reverse complement strand
CACCATGGACCGGACCCTCCCCGGCCCCGACCACAAGGCGTCGCTGGAGCCGGGAGAATTGAAAGACATGGTTGCCGGCATCCGCGCCGTCGAGCGGGCCTTGGGCGACGGGAAGAAAACGTCCCGGCCGTCGGAAATCAAGAACATGGCCATCGCCCGCAAGAGCCTGGTCGCGGCCCGGGATTTGGCCAAGGGCGAAACCATTACCGCCGCCGATTTGAAGGCCAAGCGCCCCGGCACCGGCGTCTCGCCGATGGAATACTGGGACCGCCTCGGCCAAATCCTGGACCGGGACGTTGCCGAGGACGAGTTGATCTAGGCGATGGGAAATCTTCTATTTTTAGGTAAACGGGACGATGCTTTCTGTGACAAGGCGGCCCGGCACGTCCATGACAATTTTTCCAACCCTGAAATTCACCTGGCCCGGCGCGGCGATCCCTGGCCGGCGGAAATAGACGATTGGCGGGGAAATTCCATCATTTCCTATCTTTCGCCTTTCATCCTTCCCCCAAGCCTGTTGGATAACGCCAAGGGGGCGGCGCTGAATTTCCATCCCGGCCCGCCGCAGTATCCCGGGATCGGCTGCACCAATTTCGCCCTTTACAACGGCGAAACCGAATACGGGGTTACCTGTCACCACATGGCGGCCAAGGTGGATACCGGCCCGATCATCGCCGTCAGGCGTTTCGACATCCTTCCCGACGATTCCGTGCTTTCCCTGACCGAACGCTGTTACGCCCACATCTATGACCTGTTCATGGAGATCACCGGGGTCCTCCTGGCCGGCCGGCCGCTGCCGGTGGCGGACGAGACCTGGACCCGCGAGCCCTACAAGCGCCACGAGTTGGATTCCCTTTGCCGGATCACTCCGGATATGGAGGCGGAGGAAATTGAACGCCGCATCAGGGCGGTGACGTTTCCCGGCGCGCCGGGGGCCTTTGTCGAGCTTCAGGGCCACCGTTTCGCCTATGCAGGGGGGGAACCGCAATCATGAAAAACTGGCGTAACACCGTTATCTCTCCCGATGCTTCCGTCCGCGACGCCATCGCCGCCATACAGAAGGGCGAGCTTCAGGTCTGCCTGGTGGTGGACGGCGACGGCCGTTTAACCGGGACCATTACCGACGGCGACGTTCGCCGGGGATTGTTGAAGGGACTCGACCTTCAGGCGCCCGTGGAATCGGTGATGAACACATCGCCGAACGTGGGCAAGGAAGGAACGTCCAGAGAGGAGTTGCTGCGTCAGATGACGGCCGGTGAATTCAAGCAAATTCCGCTGCTGGACGAAAATAAAAGGCTGGTGGGGCTGGCCCATATCAACGACCTGGTCAGCCCCTCGGAACGGCTGGAAAACTGGGTCGTCCTGATGGCCGGCGGGCTCGGTTCGCGCCTGCAGCCGCTGACCGAGGACAAGCCGAAACCATTGCTCTCCGTCGGCGACAAGCCGATCCTGGAAACCATCCTCGAAAGTTTTGTCGAGCAGAACTTCCGCAGGTTCTACATCTCGGTCAACTACAAGGCGCAGGTGATCAAGAACCACTTCGGCGAAGGCGGCAAATGGAACGCCGAAATCCGCTACCTGGAGGAAGAAACCCGCCTCGGCACCGCCGGCGCCCTCGATCTGATTCCCGAACGCCCCGAGTTGCCGCTGTTGGTGATGAACGGCGACCTGCTGACGCGGGTCAATTTCCAGGATCTGCTGGATTACCACCGCGATCAAAAAGCCCAGGCGACCATGTGCGTGCGCGAATACGATTTCCAGGTGCCGTTCGGCGTCGTTGAGATCGAAGACCACAAAATCCAGGGAATCGACGAGAAACCGGTGCATCGCTTTTTCGTCAACGCCGGCATTTACGTGCTCGAGCCCGGTCTCATCGACCTGATCCCCAAGGGCGAATATTTCGACATGACCGACCTGTTCGCCCGGGCGCTCGAAAAGGGGTGCGAAACCCAGGCCTTCCCCATCCATGAATATTGGCTCGACGTCGGGCGCATCGACGACCTGGACCGGGCCAACCACGATTACCAGAACGACTTCGACAAATGAAGGCGTTGGTCATCGGCTACGGCTCCATCGGCGCTCGCCACGCCCGGCTTCTGGTGGATTTGGGCCTGGACGTCGCGGTCGTCAGCCGCCGTGATGTCGGCGCCGATAACCTGTTCAAGACCATCGCCGATGCCGTTGCAGGCTTTGCCCCCGATTACGCCGTCATCGCCAGCCGCACCCATGAGCACCGGGACGACATGGCGGCGCTGGCCGAAAGCGGCTTCAAAGGCACGCTGTTGGTGGAAAAGCCGATTTTCGACACCGGCACCGAAGTGGCCGCCAGCCAATTTGCTCAAATCTTCGTCGCCTATAACCTGCGCTTCCATCCTGTCCTGGTCCGCCTCAAGGAGGTGTTAGCCGAAAGGACGCCCCATGCCGTTCACGCCACTGTCGGCCAATACCTTCCCGATTGGCGGCCCGAAGCCGACTACCGCCGGGGCTATTCCGCCATCAAGGCCCAAGGCGGCGGGGTTTTGCGCGACCTTTCCCACGAGCTCGATTATTTGAACTGGATGTTGGGCGGCTGGACAAACCTGACCGCCCTGGGCGGCCACGTCAGCGGCCTTGAGATCGACAGCGACGACGTGTTCTCCGTATTGTTCGAAACCGCACGCTGCCCGGTGGTCTCGGTGCAGATGAACTACCTCGACAGCACCCTTTGCCGTAAAGTTCTGGCGCTTACCGATCAGGGAACCGTCCACGCCGACCTGGTCCGTGGCACGCTCGAAGTGGATGGTGAAATTGAGGCTTTCAACGTCGAACGCGACGATACCTACCTCGCCCAGCACCAGGCCGCCCTGGCCAGCGGCGGCGGGCTTTGCACCTTGGCCGAGGGGCTCGATGTTATGCGCATGATTGATGCCGCCGAAGCGGCGGTCTCGGGCCGGCAATGGGTGGCGGCATGAAGAGGCTGGCGATCATCTGCGCCCGCGGCGGTTCCAAAGGCATCAAAGGCAAGAACCTGCGCCAACTCGCCGGCAAGCCGTTGATCGCGCATACCATCGAACAGGCGAAAGACTCCAAGGCATTCGCCGCCGTCGCTGTCAGCAGTGATTCCGCCGAAATCTTTGAGACCGCCAGGGAATGGGGCGCTGACCATGTGATCAAACGCCCGGCGGAACTGGCGTCGGATACGGCGCCCAAGGTTCCGGCTATCCGTCATTGCGCCGAGACCGTGGAAACCGAAACCGGAATCACTTTCGATGTCATCGTCGATTTGGACGCCACAGCCCCGTTGCGCAACATCGACGACATCCAAGGCGTCATCGAACTGCTGGAAGAAAGCGGCGCCGCTAACGTCGTTTCCGCCATGCCCGCCCGGCGGTCGCCCTACTTTAATCTCGTGGAGCGGGAT
This sequence comes from Rhodospirillaceae bacterium, assembly GCA_002686255.1. Taxonomy (GTDB): domain Bacteria; phylum Pseudomonadota; class Alphaproteobacteria; order Rhodospirillales; family Casp-alpha2; genus Casp-alpha2. Next base: position 7,920 of record NZAZ01000146.1, on the reverse strand, counting down.
GAAAACAGCCGGGTGCATCTGTCGAAACCACCCAAGACCCCTATTGCGCGGCGCCAGGATTCGCCCGAATGTTTCGACTTGAACGCCTCGGTCTTTGCCTGGACACGGGCGGCGCTTTTTTCCGGGAACGATTACGTCCTCGGCGGCGACACGCTGCTCTACGTCATGCCCGAGGAACGCTCCATCGATATCGACACCGAGACGGATTTCAAGTTCGTCGAGTTTCTGATGACCCAAAACGGAACTGCCGCATGAGCGAAAAAGACCTTTCCAAACTTTTCGACCTTTTCGGCCGCGTCGCCGTCGTAACAGGCGGCACCGGCATCCAGGGCACGCGCATCACCCGCGGGCTCGCGGCCTATGGCGCCGACGTGGGGGTGATCGATCTCGACGAAGACGCAACACAGGCGCTGGCCGATGAAATCAAGAACGAATACGGCGTCAACGCCATCGGCGTCGCCTGCGACGTTTCCAACAAGAAAGCCGTCACCGCCATGGTGGCGAAAGTCTGCGATGCGCTCGGCGCCATCCACGTGCTTCATAACAACGCCGCCTCGAAGACCGATAACCCGGCGGACTTCTTCGTTCCCTTCGAGGATTTCGACTTCGGCGTCTGGCGCGACATCATGAGCGTCAACATCGACGGCATGTTCCTGGTCGCCCAGGCCATCGGCAAACAAATGATCGCCCAGGGAACCGGCGGTTCCATCATCCAGACGGCATCCACCTATGGCATCGTCGGCCCTGATTTCGGCATCTACGAAGGGTCCGAGTATATGGGGCACACAATCACCACGCCGGCGGCCTATTCGGCGTCCAAGGGCGCCGTCGTGGCGTTGACCAAATACTTAGCCACCTATTGGGGCGACAAGGGCATCCGCGTCAACACCCTGGTGCCGGGCGGCATCGAATCGGGCCAGAACGAGACGTTTCAGAAGAACTACGGCGCCCGTGTGCCTTTGGGCCGCATGGCCCATGTGGACGAGATGGTCGGCGCCGTGGTCTATCTGGCGTCGGACGCGTCGAGTTATATGACCGGCCAGATGGTCGTCGTCGACGGCGGCTGGACGGCGTGGTGACGCTTAGAATTTTGGAAGAAAAAGCATGACCGAAACCCAATTGCAACGGATCAGGGGAAAGCGCCTGGAAGTGCAGGTCCTGGACCAGCCCCAAGAGGTAAAGTTCTGCCGCAAGTGCGTCGTTTCAAACCAGCGCCCGCGTATCGTCTTTGGCGACGAAGGGGTTTGCAGCGCGTGCAATTATGCCGAATACAAATACAACGAGATCGATTGGGCGGCGCGCGAGAAAAAGTTGGAGATACTTCTGGACAAGCATCGCGCCGAGGATGGCAGTTACGACGTCATCGTGCCGGCCAGCGGCGGCAAGGACAGCGGCTTCGTCGCCCACCAGCTCAAGGAAAAGTGGGGCATGAACCCCCTGACCGTCACCTGGGCGCCATTCGTCTATACCGATATCGGCTACAAGAACTTCCAAAATTTCATTCATTCCGGCTTCGATAACCTGTTGGCGACGCCAAACGGCGCGTTGCACCGCAAGCTCTCCAAGCTGGCTTTTTTAACCGTCGGCGACGCTTGGCAGCCCTTCACCTACGGCCAAATCTGCTACGCCTTCCATATCGCGCTTAAGTTCGGGATCAAGCTGGTGTTTTTCGGCGAGAACGGCGAGGCCGAATACGGCGGCGACGTCAACACCATCGACCTGCCGGGGATGCCGCTGGAGGATTGGCGGGTCAATTACTTCAAGGGCGCCGGGCTCGACGACCTGGTGAAGCTAGGCATCGAGGAAAAGTTTTTCACCGAGAAAGACGCCCGCAACAATTTCTTCTTCTACCGCCCGCCGGCGCTGGAAGACATGCAGAAAGCCGGATGCGAGTTCCATTGGTTTTCCTATTACAACAAGTGGATTCCTCAGGATAATTACTACTACTGCAAGGAACACACAGGTTTCGAGGCCAACCCGGAAGGCCGTAGCGAAGGCACGTATTCCAAGTACGCCAGCCTCGACGACCAGATGGACGGCTTCCACTTCTATCTCGCCTTCATCAAGTTTGGCATCGCCCGCATGACGGCCGACGCCGCCCACGAAATCCGAGACGGCCACATTACTCGCGAAGAAGGCATGGCCCTGGTTCAGCGCTATGACGGCGAATTCCCGGGACTTTATTTCAAGGAGTTCCTGGAATACACCGACATCATCGAGGATGAATTCTGGGAAGTCGTCGACAGTTGGCGCCAACCACAACTTTGGGAGAAAAAGGACAACGACTGGCGGCTCAAGCACGCCGTCTATTACCCCGAAGACGCGATCAAACCTCTTTAGGCCCCCGCCTGCATCATTTTTCATGGCTCGTATCCGTCTCATCGCCCGGCTTGATATCAAGGGGCCAAACCTCATCAAGGGAGTCCACCTGGAAGGACTCCGCGTCATGGGCGACCCGCAGGAATTCGCCGGGCGCTACTACGAGCAGGGAATCGACGAAATCATCTACATGGACACCGTCGCCAGCCTCTACGGCCGCAACAATCTGACCGATATCGTCGAGCACACGGCAGCTGACGTTTTCGTGCCCATTACCGTCGGTGGCGGCATCCGCGGCGTCGATGACGTTCGCACGTTGCTTCGTTCCGGCGCCGACAAGGTGGCCGTCAACACAGCCGCCACAAAAAGGCCGGAGTTGATTTCCGAATTGGCCGAAGCCTTCGGCTCGCAGTGCGTGGTGTTGGGAATCGAGGCCAAGAAAACCGGCGGCGGCTGGGAATGCTTTACCGACAACGGCCGTGAACGTACCGGGTTCGACGTCATCGAATGGGCCAAGCGGGGCCAGGATCTGGGCGCCGGGGAAATCCTGCTAACCTCGATCGACCGCGAAGGAACGGCTACGGGGTTCGACGTCGATCTCGTGCACGCCGTGTCATCACAGGTGTCGATTCCCGTCATTGCCAGCGGCGGCATGGGGTCTTTGGAACATTTTGCAGAGGTTATCCGGGAAGGCAGCGCCTATGCGATCGCCGCAGCACACGTCTATCACTACGGGGAACTGACCGTCGGCGACGTGCGCCGTGCCGCCCGAGATGCCGGCTTGGATGTCAGGACCCCATGAGTGGTTCCGTCACCGTCGTCGATTACGACTGCGGCAATCTTTTCAGCGTCGTCCGCGCTGTCGAACATTGCGGTGGCACGGTGGAATTGGCCACCGAACCGGACCAGGTGGCGCGTGCGGAACGCTTGGTCCTTCCCGGTGTAGGCGCCTTCGGGGCGGCCATGAAGACGCTTCGGGACCGGGGCCTGGCCGACGCGGTCAAGGAATTCGTCGAAACCGGCCGGCCGTTTTTGGGAATCTGCGTCGGCCTTCAGGTAATGTTGGATTACAGCGAGGAATTCGGCCGCCACGAGGGGCTTGGCCTGATCCCCGGCGCCGTCGTTCCCATTCCGCCGGTGACTGCCCAGGGCGAGCCGCATCCGATCCCCCATATTGGCTGGGCCAAGCTCAAGTTCGCCGGCCCGGACAACAACGGCACCATTTTCGGAAACCTGGATGAGGACTGTTGGGCTTATTTCGTTCACTCCTTCGGCGCCGTTCCCAAAGACCCGGCCCATGTCGCCGTTACCTGTGATTACGGCGGCCAGACGATCACCGCGGCAGCGGCCAAGGACAACATGATCGGTTGCCAGTTCCACCCCGAAAAAAGCGGCCCGGACGGTCTCAAGATGATCGATAACTTCCTTAGCCCTTAACGAAAACCACCCTACTGATGGACTCGACCTTTTCACAAACCCCGGCAACGTTCTTTCCCCTCAACGAGCCGCCGCCGCATATCAAGGCGCGGTATGCCCGTCTGGCGTTGGTCACGCACGAGGAACAGCTTGACTGGATCGGTACGGTCGATGAGGACACCCTTATCGTTTCTTGCGACTGGTTGTTGTGGCAAAAAATCGCTAACGATGGTGGCCACGTTGTTCATTTCGAGCTCGGCCTACTCGACTGGAACCCGCCCGAGACAGCGCTGAGCGAGTTGCAACTGCGCGCCAACGAGTGGATTTACGACGGCGACCAGGACATCACCACGTTTCGAGGCATTTCGCTGGGCAAGCTGTTCCTGCCGCAAGTTTCGTTCTGCTTGGTGAACGTAGAGCGCATGACGGTGGCGCTGGAGAATCTGATCGAGCGGTTCGGAGTGCGCGAAATTCTCTATTGCGACTACGCCAACGAGCTCAACGTACTCGACGACACCATGAAGGCGCTGGTTGCCGGAACCGTCGCTGAAGGCCGCGGGCTTGGGTTCACCGACCTGCGCCCTGAGAAAAGGCAGCACGCTGACCATATTTCCGAGCACCCCTATCTTTTCGGAAAGCGGTCCTGGTTGAAGCAGCTTCTGGTCGGCGCTTACGCCCTGTGCCTTGAGGCGGCAACCGGCATTCGCTGCCTGTTCCAGGACCGCGCCAACTGCGTCATGGTGCTGATCAACACCAACGTTTTGGAGACCCTGATCAACGCTTACGACGGCCGCCACTGCACACCGGTGTTTCGCGCGCTGACTATACCAAAACGGGTTTCGATTCTATGGCAATGCCTGAAGACGGGTATCCTTCTGGCGGCACCCAAAAGCGTGACCCTGTCCAAACCGGACTGGGACGCGCTACGGTCCATCAAGGCGGCCATCGGCGACGCCTTCGCTAGGCGCACCGACGACAAGGCCCGGCTGTTGGATCGTTACGTGCAGAAGCAAATTCTGGACGCGGGCCGGTTCGAGGAAGCTGTGGCGGGCATTCTGAGCGCCGAGCGGCTGATAGCGCGTTACCGCCCGCGCCGTATCGTGCTTGACGGCGTGAGGAACACGCAACCCCGGATCTTCGCCGAGACCGCCCGCACGCAGGGCGTCGACGTTGATTACATCTGGCACAGCCCGATCACGCCAGTGAACATGAAGCTCGATGCGATCGGCGGCGATCCGAAAAGCCCGGCCATCGTCACCCGCTGCTTGACGTGGGGCAAAGCAAACGAACGCTGGCTCGACGCCATCGAAGGCCGCCAACCCCGCATCCGGTTGGGGTGTCCGCTCAGCGACCGCTATTGGCTCGACCGGGAAAGCGCGCCGGAAACACCGGGCCGCAAGCGGGCGCTGATTTTGCAATACACGCCGCAATGGCAGGACGTTTCAGGACTAAACACTAATATCTACAAGCACTTCATCACCGTAGCACGCAAACTCCGTGTGCTGGGATTCGAGGAAATCCGCATGAAGTTGCACCCGGGGTCGGGTCGGTGGAAAAAGGAGTACTTCGAAGACGTCGCCGATTTTTTCGGCCTCGATTGCAAGATATATAAGACCGAACCCTTCGCGCCGCTGGTGCGGTGGGCCGACATCGTCACCGGCCCCCTTCCCACGGGTGCGTTCTTCGAGACCCTGGCCGCCGGTAAGCCCTATTACCCTTTCCTGATGCTCCCGCACCTTTTGGATCCCAGCTATTACGGGAGTTATCCCCTGTTTTCCACCGCCGACGAGTTGGCCGAATATTTGCAGAACGGTATCCTTCCGGACTCCCGGGACTTGTTCGAAGACTTTTACAGTATCGAACAGTATCCAAGCCCGTCGAGGCGGTTCTGGGAGGTGATGGCCGAAGACTTCGTTCAGGGGGAGCCGGCTCCACGCCGAGAAGAAATTGACCAATAAACTCTTCCTAAAACAGGCTCTTTGCCCCCGGCTGGTCCTCGTAGACGGCTTGACCCGGTCGGGTAAGATGCTAACCGCAAAGCTGGTCTCCAATTTCAAACGAATGGAATACTTCCAGCCATTTGAGCCAGTGGACCATATCCCGATTTTTTGGCGGCTCGGAAAATTGGACTTTGAAACGGCGCGGGCGTTCCTGCGCATGGAAATGGATTCCGCCATCTACAACCGGGCGGTCGGGCGAAATATGAATTTGCGCCGGGCCGATTCGTCATCGATCCACTTGGCCCTCAACCACGACGAATACATCCGTCGGGCCGAAAACCCGGACACCGACGGCGTGATGGAGAAATTTAACGCCGACGGCCGATGGCCGTTGTTCTTCACCCACGAGATGCTTCCGAACATCGAGCTGTTTTTCTCCGTTGCCGAAAACCTCAAGGTCATCGAGCCCATGCGCCATCCCGTCGATCTGGCGTATTCGTGGTACCGGCGGGGTTGGGGCGAACGTTGGGGCGAAGACCCGCTGGCCTTCATTCCTGCCGTGGATGTGGGCGGCAAGGCGGTTCCCTGGTTCGCCGCCGATTGGGCCGATGAATATCTATCGCTAAATCCCATTGATAGGGTGATCCGGGGCATTTTGGCCTTGCTCGACCTGTTCGAGGAAACTTATGGGGGCCTGACGACCGAACACCGGGATCAGGTGTATTTCCTTTCCTACGAGCATCTTCTCGACAGCCCTGCCGAGGAGATCGAGAAGCTGGCGGCGTTCCTGGAAACGGAACCTTTGGAGGAAATGACGGCGTTGGCGGCGCGCGAAGGGCTGCCCCGGGAAAACCCGGATGAAAAGCTGGAAGGAAAATTGAAAGAGATGGCTGAAATCGCCTTTCCCGAAAACATCCGGCGGCTGGTCGAGGCCGGCCGGCGCCATGAAGAGGGAGTGGGGCTTAGAGCCCCTGGCGGCCTAATGCGCGCCAGGCGCCAGTGAGGGCAAACGACATCATTTCCAAGGTCACCGAAGGCTGGTTTAAATACCTGGAACGATCCCCGTCATGACAAAAAACGCCAAACATCCTGCCCCCGAAGCCCGCGCCAAGGTCAAGACCATGGACGAGCTTCAGGCCCTCGCCGACGACGCCCGTAAAAAGGGACTGAAGATCGTCCTCGCTCACGGGGTCTATGACCTGGTCCATATGGGCCACGTCCGCCACCTGGAGGCGGCGCGCCGCGAAGGCGACGTTCTGTTCATCACCATCACCGCCGACCATCAGGTCAACAAAGGACCAGGGCGGCCGATTTTCTCCGAGAACCTTCGCGCCGAGATGCTGGCGGCGCTGGAATACGTGGACTGGGTCGGAATCTCCGAAGCGCCCTCGGCCGAAGCGGTGCTGAACGTCATCAAGCCCGACGTCTACGTCAAGGGCGCCGATTACGAAAACCCCGACGACGACGTCACCGGCAACATCGATAAGGAACGCGAAGTGGTCGAAAAACACGGCGGCCGCGTGGTCTTCACCAAGGATATCTCCTTTTCGTCTTCCGAACTTATCAACAAGTACCTGGACGTCTACGACCGTCCGTTCAGGGATTACCTGGACAGCCACCGGGAAGCCGGAACGGCGGAAAAAATCAACGGCCTGATCGAAAGCGTCAAGGACTTACGGGTGTTGCTGGTCGGCGACGCCATCATCGACGAATACCAATACGTCCAGGCGATGGGCAAATCGCCGAAGGAGAACATGATCGTCACCCGGTCCTTGGAAGGCGAGATTTTCGCCGGCGGGGTGTTCGCCGCCGCCAACCATGTCGCCGACTTCTGCCAAGAGGTCGAAATTCTCACCGTGCTCGGCAACGACGACAGCCGCGAGGACTTTGTCCGCCAAAGCCTGAAGCCCAACGTCACGCTGAGCACCCTTTACCGCGACGATGCGCCGACGACCCGCAAGTGCCGGTTCATCGACGAAGGCTACATGCGCAAGCTGTTCGAGGTCTATTATTTCGACGACACGCCGCCCGAACCGGCGCTCGAGGCCGACATCACCAGGGCCGTCGCCGACAAGGCGGGGGATTACGACCTTGTCATCACCCACGATTTCGGCCACGGCATGATGACGGCGCCATCCATCGCCGCCCTTTCCGAAAATTCTCGTTTTCTCGCCGTCAACACCCAGACCAACAGCGCCAACCTCGGCTACAACCTGATCACCAAGTACCAAAAGGCCGACTTCGT
>NZAZ01000145.1 GCA_002686255.1 Rhodospirillaceae bacterium | reverse complement strand
GTCGTTGTGGTTGTAGTCGTTGTGGTTGTACTCGTTGTGGTTGTACTCGTTGTGGTTGTACTCGTTGTGGTTGTACTCGTTGTGGTTGTAGTCGAATTGTCGGGTTCCAGCACCGGTGGAACCGTGGTTGTCGTCGTTGTCGTCGTTGTCGTCGTTGTCGTCGTTGTAGTAGGGAATGCCTGCAGGGCCTCGAGCCCGTCGTTCGGATCACCGAGTTGGGTGCCAATGAACACGACCACCAAGATGAGCATTAGGTCGGCCAGGACCCAGCCAACGATCCCTAGAGGGTCGCTGTCTCGACCAGGGCGGCGGCGCATGGCTAATAGTCAGTCGGGTCTTCAGTAGCCGGTTGAGGAGGGTTGATTTGTTGGGCCAACTCCTCGAGTCTCGTGACGAGGATCTCGACTGCTTCGCGTAAGGCGATAGTTTCCAAATGAAGGTCGTTTCGATTATCTGATGCTTCATTCCAGCTGCCGCTCACATGGGTTCCCGCTGCTTGGAGAGCCCGAGCAGCTTCCCGAAGTTCGGCGATGACCCCCTGGTTTGCCTGCTGGTATGAGTCCATGGAGTCCTGGGTACTGTCCAACACCCCTTCGGTCGCTGACCGAAGTGCCGCAGCTGCCTCGTGAAGTGATGCCGTGACCTCCTTGGTGGCAGCTTCAACCTGTTCGTCAAGTTGGCCAGTGGCTGCTACCAAGAAAGAACCCAACGCGTCACTGGTGCTGGTGGTGATGTTTCGAGCCGAGTTGTCGAGTGCTTGAGTTGAGGATTTGAAGCTGTCAGCAAGTTCCCGGTTGGTCTGTGCCAGTTCGGGGAACAGCTGGTAGGCAATGTTGACGTGGTCGGCAACCTGTTGCATCTGTTCTCCGGTCCGGCCAAGAATCCCGTGGAGTGCCTGCAAGTCGTCGCCCAGGTCAATTCGGTCTTCTCCGAGCTGTTCCCATTGACGGCGGATTTCGTCGGCCGAGTTGCGTAGTGCGGTTGCCGACCCGGCCAGTGATTCGCTGACAGCGGATTGAACCCCCCGTTCCGCGGTGAGTGCGCTAACCAGTTCGGAGGTGGCAGAAGCAATCTGTGAGGTCTGGCTGAGCGACTCAACGGTGGTGGTGGCCAGCTGACGAGATGTCTCCCCTAGCTGGTCGACAAGTATTCGTTCCTGAGTAGCAGTGTCAGAAAAAGTCGCTCCAATTTGAGCGATGTCGTCCCTGGCGCCACGCAGGTTATCGCTCAAGGACTTTGCCGTGACGTTGAGGCCGGCTACGACCTCTTCGTGCGCGGCGAGTCGAGAATTGAACGTGGTGATTGATTCGGTGATGTGGTCGAGCCGGTTTTTTGCTCGTTCCTCCGCGTCGAGTACATGGTTGGTGATCGAAGAAAGTTGATTGGTTGCCTTGCCCAACTCCTCAGTGACCCGAAGTGGGGTGTCAAATGCTCGCTTCGACAGGTGGAATGAGGCGTAGGTAAGGGTCTCACGTAGTTGGCTCCAAACTTGCTGGAACCTATTTTCCAGGGTGACTTCTCGGTGCCTTCGCAGGTATCCGACTCGGACCGATGTGGCTATCACCATGAAGATTGCTGCCAGATCTAGGGAGGCGACCATGGTGAGATCGAACCACCCGGCCAGAGAGCGCCAGAGGTCTTCGGGCAGGCCGTCGATGTTGTCGAACCCCTGCTCCCAGAGGGCGATGAAGGGGCGATTCGCTACATCTCGAATACGTGGCAGTGCATCAACTGATCCTGCCAGCCTTGTTAACTGGCCGTATTGATAAGAAGCAAGCGCAACGCCGGACCAGGTAATGAGGAGTGGGAACAACACCAGAACGTTGCGCGCCCATTCCCAAACCGTGATCTGACTGTCACGCCGGTCAGCTCCGGGGACCGCTACAGCGTCTTTGCCGAAAGCAGCAAACAGGTCAACTTTGGCCCAGATGTGGGCGTCTTCACTGTCTATCGCTCCGGCCAGCGCTAGCAGGGAGTCCCTTCGTTCGGAGAGCGACGGCGACTCGGCTAGCTCAAATAGGGCTGACTTTGTAGAAGCTATGTCCAATCGAAGATCCCTCCCAGGTGCCACGACGATAGTCACGGCTGGGGATGCACGCCACCGGTTGGGTTACCTTTGGTGGTCTTACTATGGGAGTTTGTGAGGCATGACCGAGGATTGCGGAATACCTCCAGGTAGTTCCCCACTCGTTGGGGTTGCGACAGACCTGTTCCGGTTCTTTTGCGAGACCGTCAGGCTTCGCAGCAAGGAGATCACCTCAACCGATCAGTATGAGCCGAATGGAAAAGTTATTTGGCTTGCTGATCTACCGCAACACTCCGCGGCTCATTCAGCTCTTGAGGACGACGAGGTGGCCTTTGATGACGAAGTAATGGTTGTTGAGAAGGTTCCCAAGGTCGACCCGCCAATCCTTCCGCAGAACGTACGGCCCTGGTTGGGAGAGTTTGACCATAGGAATGCTGGCTCAAATCCGGGACTCCTTGATGAGCGGCTAGAACCCATCAGCGACGGCGGAGACGACGGGCACGGAGAGGACGACGAGGGCGGACCGGGTGTCGAAATCTTGAAACTGAGTGATATTCCAGATGTCGAACCGGCCTACACGCAGTGGCGTCCGCGGTGGATGGCGTGGGCAGCCGAGGAGAGACGGAATCGCCCAGTGCGAGCCCTCTACGAAGAGCTGTATCGGATCGAAAGTCAGACTTCTGTCCTGCCTGAAGAATGGGACTTGGTTGTGGCCACTGGGCTGCTGTCAGTTCGGCGGCCGGGATATGGAGACAACCCAGACATCGTGGTGAAGCGGCACGTGTTCACCTACCAGGCAATCGTCGAGATGGACGAACAAACAGGATCTTTGCATGTGTCGTTGAACCGGAGCCTTGACCCGTTCCGGCTGGAACTGGACATGTTGCCCACACCGCAATGGCCGGACATCGAACGTCAGCAGGAACTCCAGGACCTCTACCAGACGAAGCTTGATCACCCACTCGACATTGCCGGCGTTGACGGGCTCCTCGGACTGGTCGCAAATGCAATTCGAACTCCAGACGCAACCTCCCTCGCACAGGAACTGCATCCCCCCGACAGCGAACAGGTCAGTGACGTCATCGTCCTCCGCTCTGCACCGGCGCTGATCCTTAGGGCCCGTCCTCGGGCCCCAAAACTGGCGTTCTTCAATCGGATCGCTGACCAACTCGAACAGCTGGAACGGGACGGCAGAGAACTACCCGCAGGACTGTTGCACCTAGTCGATCCGGACGTGGATCCCTCAGCGGTGGATCAGAGCGAGCCCACTGCTGCCCGTTCCGAACCGTGGCAGACCGCCGACGAGACGTTCTTACCACTAGAGGCAAATGCTACGCAGCTTCGGATTGTTCACCATGTTGAACACCACCCATTCACTGTCGTACAAGGGCCACCAGGAACCGGTAAGACCCACACCATCGCAAATATTTTGGGCCACTTGTTGGCCAGCGGTCAGCGGGTACTTATTACCGCTGAGAAGGATCAGGCACTTCGCGAGGTGCGCGACAAGCTTCCTCACGAGATCCAACAACTATGCGTATCAGCAGTCGGTCGCGACGACCGCGACCGAAAACAGCTTGAGGTAGCAGCTCGGACACTCCAAGACCGTCAGGGCGGGTACGAAGCCGACGAATATGCCCGGGAACGAAGTGAGCTCGAGTCAACGATAGAAAGCCAACTTCGCAAAAAAGCGCAGCTCAACGCCGAACTCGTTGAGGCCCGGAAATGGGAGATCGACTCATTCACGATTGCAGGGTACGAAGGAACTCCAGGACAGATCGCTCAGAATCTTGCCGACGATCGATCGCCATTCGAATGGTTTGAAGAGTTTCTCTCTGGCCCCCGGGAACAATGCCCGTCCAATAGTGACGCCATCGAATATCTCTCCTACGTGAGGGACGACGAACTCGAAGAACTAGCCGGTCAACTCGACAGACGCCTACCGGATGATTGGGAGGCTCAACTCCTCGCACCTAACACTTTTGACGAACAGCTGCACCACCTGTCAGAGGCTCAGAAGGCGGCCGACGAAGTAGCAGATCTTCGGTCGGACCCCACCTACCAGGCTCTCCGGGGCCACACCCGGTACCACAGAACGGAAGTAGCAGCTCAAGCCAGGTCGATCGCTGACCATCTGCAGCGGCGAGAAGAGTCCACGTCCGGGTGGCTTGCAGGAGCGCATGACGATGTGATTGCCGGGCGGATCCAGCAATGGGAACGCCGAGCAAGCGATCTTGAACGACTTATCGATCAAGCTGACGAACACATCCAAGCGATGGGCATCATCCGTGTCAATTGCAAGGAGGGGCAGGAACCGCTCCGGTTCAAAGAGATTGCTGAGAACCTGCTCAAACACCTAAAGGGCGGAGGGAAACTCAGAGAGTGGTTCAGGGCTCCACCTGTGGTTCGCCAGGCAGCAGAGTTCATGAAATTCGTTCAGGTCGATCACAGTCCACCCCAGACGGTTGCCAGCATCGAAGGCTTTCTCAACTGGTTGGACGCGAGACGGCTACTCGACGCGGTGTTGGAACGGTGGCCGCGAGGAGTCGAACCACGGGAATCAGACACGCTGAACGGGTTACTCGACTGGCACCGGGACGAGCTCAGTTTCCTGCGGAACTTGTTAGACGAGCGGCGAGCGATTAGCGCCTTCCGTGACCAGCTTGAACGGTTGGTGTTGCCTATCCCCGATTTTTCAGATTCTGCAACCGTCCGACATTACGTCGAAGTGACAGAAGCGTTGGAGAGGTTTGAAGCACTTCACGAGGCGGAACATCCTTTGGGTGAACTCGTCGCCAACCTTCAGAGGGAACTGAACTTCGGCGATTCGGCAGATGCTGTTGGTGAACTCCTGGCGGGCGCTGAGCTTCATGATTCGGCTCGATACAGGACTGCCTACCAGTCGCTATCAGTACTGAGTGACGCCCAGCAGAGAAATGCTCGTCGGTCAGAACTCCGGGCTGAATTTGAGGTTGTAGCTCCCGGGCTGTGCGCAGCAATCGACGGTGACCCCAACCCGACCTGGGATGTTCGCTTAGAACGATTGACCGAAGCACGGAACTGGTGCGAGGCCCGAGCGTGGATCACACAGTCGCCCCACGACGCCCAAGGACTACAAAGGCAACTGGAGAGGGTCCGGGAGAAGATTAAGGAAGACCGAGGAGCCCTCATCTCAAACCGGGCATGGGACTTGGCGCTTGGTCGACTTTCACAACGAGATACCGCCTCTCTTGGCTCCTATGTACTTGCCGTCGGCACGCTCGGCCGTGGAACGGGGAAATACGCAGCGAGCCGACGTCGCGATGTTCAAGAACGACTCAAGGCCTGTAGGGGTGCCGTGGCGGCCTGGATCATGCCGCTCCATCGGGTGTTTTCAGACATGCGCCCCGAAGCGGAGATGTTCGACATTGTCATTGTTGACGAAGCGTCCCAGGCTGGCACGGAAGCAAACTTCCTCCACTACCTAGCGCCACGCGTTCTTGTCATCGGAGATGACAAACAAGTCGCTCCGGAGGCGCCCGGCCTCGACCTCAGCCAGATCCATGCCCTCGTCGACAACTACCTGGGTGAGATACCTGAGGACCAGAGACTCGTCTTTAAGAACCCAGCGATCAGCTATTTCGACCACGCCAAGATTCGGACAGACACCATCACTCTCACCGAGCACTTCCGGTGTGTGCCCGAAATCATCGAGTTCTCAAACCGAGAGTTCTATCGCCCAGCAGGCATTGAACTCACCCCGGTCAGGCAGTACGGCACGGATCGGCTTCGACCCCTCAAGTCCCATTTCGTTTCTGATGGGTACCGACAGGGCACACGAAACCAGCCGGAAGCCGAGGCCCTTGTTGAGGAACTGTGCCGGTGCGTCGGAGACCCTGCCTACACCCGAGAAGGCTCGGACGGAGAGCCTGAACCCCTGACAATGGGTGTGATTTCGCTCACCGACAGGCACCAGGCCGAAGCGATCTCCAACATGCTTCTCGATCGGCTCCCCGAAGGCGAACTCCGGGCAAGACAGATCAGGTGCGGGACGGCCGCCGATTTCCAAGGCTCAGAACGAGACGTGATCTTCTTGTCGATGGTGAATTCCATGACAGGAGCCACTGAGGACGGCAGCGGAGAGATCCGCTATATGCCCCTTACCCGGGCTCGAGCGGAGCGTCGCTACAACGTGGCGTGCTCCCGGGCAAAGGACCAGATGTGGTTGTTCCATTCGCTTCAGATCGCTGAGCTCTCCAACACGGAGGATCTTCGCTTGAGACTCCTCAGCTTCTACGACAATCAGACCTTCGACCCGGTCACCGGAGAGTCACTCCTGGTGCCTGAAGACGAAAAGGTTCCGCCTTTTGATTCCGTGTTCGAACAACGTGTCCATAACGAAATCGTTCGCAAGGGATACCGCTTAGTCCCACAGTTCAAGGTCTATGGCCGAAAGATTGACCTGGTAGTAGAAGGTGCCACCTCTCGACTCGCAGTTGAATGCGACGGCGACCACTGGCATGGCCCGGACCAGTACCAACAAGACACCGAACGCCAGCGAGACCTCGAGCGGGTCGGATGGAAGTTCTTCAGGGTCCGCGAATCTGAGTTCAACTACGACCGTGTCCAGGCGCTCGAGCCGTTGTGGGACCTCCTCGACGACCTGGGCATCGACCCGCTGCCGTCTTCGCCGGAAGGGCCACCGCCTAGTGGGTCTGTCGCAGAAGTGGATCCACCTGCAGACCTGTCCGAGGGCCGGACAGATCGGATCCCCGAAGTCGATTCCTCTGGGCAGGCAACCTCAACAGAAGAGGGATTCCTCCGGGCGCAGAATCGGGAGCTTCACTCTCAATTAGAAGAACTCCGAGCTGGAACAGGATCTTCAGACACTGAAGAAAACCAACAAGTCCGCGAGGAGATTGCAACCGAGTTGCTCAAGATGCGTTCCATAAAGCAGGGCCTCCTCGCGCCGCGCCAGTTCACGCTGGGACCTTTCTTCGTCACAAGCCTGGAGGAACTAGGTGGTCGATATCGACGAGTAGCCATCAGAGTCTCCGCGGAAGTTATTTCCGATATCCCGAAGCTCCTAAGTAAACGAGACGATCACCCCATGAGGACAGGGAACAAGGCAACAGCAGGTCCACGTATCCGCGACGACGGTGCTGAAGCACGACGCTGTTATCTGGAGAGGAGGAAGTCCGCTGCCCGCCGACTCCACTACTGGAAGCTGCCAGATGGCTCAATCGAATTGGCTGTTGTAACTGTGCACGATGACATGGACATACCTTCGTCCTGACGGACGAAGGGCGTGTTCGCAGTTTTTGCGTGCACGTGTTCGCAATTTCGAGAAGGCAGCGCTCTTGGCACTGCCTTTTCGGGTTTTCAGCGAGTACATGACCACTGGTGGGCTCGAGGCGTCGGGTCCGAGGTAGGTCGAAGACCAGGAAGCCTT
>NZAZ01000144.1 GCA_002686255.1 Rhodospirillaceae bacterium | reverse complement strand
CGGGAAACCGTTCTCCCGCGGCAATCTCTACCAGTTGCTTTCCAATCCGCTCTACATTGGGAGGATCCCCTACAAAGGAGAAACCTATCCCGGGCAACACAAGGCCATATTAGATCAAGCAACCTGGGACACCGTACAACGCATCCTTGCCGGCAATGCCGTCAACCGGTCCGGTCCCACCAATACTAGGGCTGGTTTCCTGCTCACAGGCCTGGTGTTCGATGAAACCGGAGAACCCCTTTGCCAATCCCAAGCCGATAAAAAAGGAAAGCGCTATCGCTATTATGTCTCCAAGCGCCTGATGTATGACGCCCATCGTGCAGATGACGGATGGCGCCTCCCCGCCAAGGCTCTGGAATCGGCCATCATTGTCCCGATTCAAACCCTGCTTCGAGATCAGGTGCGATTGATGGACATGCTTCACCTTGTTAGTCATAGCCTCAAGGATTTGAAGTCTCTAAAAGTTCAATCGGATACGGCGGCAAGTAAATTAACTGACGAAATGCCCGGCATCCAACGTGACCTCTTGCAAACAGCCATTCAACGAATAGAACTTTCAGCAGAGTCGATCACCATCACCCTGAGCCGAAAGGGTCTGGCAAAAATCCTCAAGATCAACGAGACCGTGGGCATAAAGGAATATAGTGACACTGCATCCATCACTGTTCCTCTCACCCTTCGCCGCAGGGGCGTCGAGGCAAAACTGATAATTTCTGGCCCAGGCATGGAACAGCGCCAACCCGATCCTCACCTCTGCTACCTGATTGCCCAGGCCCGGAACTGGTTCGACCAACTGGCCTCCGGAGAAGCCGCATCCGTCCGAGCCATTGCCCAGCGTGAAAACATCTACGAAACGGAAATCAGCCGCATTCTGCCGCTGGCCTTTCTCGCGCCAAGAATCGTTGAAGCGATTTTCGACGGGCGTCAGCCAGAAGAACTATCCCTCAAAGGCCTCAAAAGGCTCGGCCCTCTTCCCAGTGACTGGGAAGCCCAGCAAAAGTTGCTTCGAATTTCAGGCTAAAATTTCTCAGGAAATCCCCATGGTTTGGACCCTGAAAAGGGTCTCTGGAGACTTTTCGGCATTTCCAGCTATTTCGTCTCTCTGTCGCCGTCTCCGAGCAATCCGGATACCGCTAAAGCCCCCGGAACTGCGGGGTTTGGGGGCTTCCATGGTTTGGACCTGGATTCGCAGGAAAAAGAGTGGTGGGTCCGGCAGGACTCGAACCTGCAACCAGACCGTTATGAGCGGTCGGCTCTAACCAGTTGAGCTACGGACCCGGGGGGGGGCAGGGATCAGGTTTCAGGAATCAGGGATCAAGCGCAACTGGTTTCTTTATCCGATACCTGACCCCTGAAACCTGATCCCTGAAACCTGCCCTTAGTAATCTAGGAAACTCCTGAGTTTCCGGGACCGGGACGGGTGCTTCAGCTTGCGCAGCGCCTTGGCTTCGATCTGACGTATTCGTTCGCGGGTGACGGAGAACTGCTGGCCGACCTCTTCCAACGTGTGGTCGGTGTTCATGCCGATGCCGAAGCGCATGCGCAGCACGCGCTCTTCGCGCGCCGTGAGGGACGCCAGCACCCGGGTCGTGGTCTCGCGGAGGTTCGCCTGGATGGCGGCGTCCAGGGGCTGCACCGCGTTCTTGTCCTCGATGAAATCGCCCAAGTGGGAATCTTCCTCGTCGCCTATGGGGGTTTCCAACGAGATCGGCTCCTTGGCGATCTTGAGCACCTTCCTCACCTTTTCCAGCGGCATGGAAAGCTTTATGGATAACTCCTCCGGCGTCGGCTCGCGGCCGATCTCGTGCAGCATCTGGCGCGACGTGCGGACCAGCTTATTGATGGTCTCGATCATGTGCACCGGAATACGGATGGTGCGGGCCTGGTCGGCGATGGAGCGCGTAATGGCCTGGCGGATCCACCAGGTGGCGTAGGTGGAGAACTTATAGCCCCTTCGGTATTCGAACTTGTCCACCGCCTTCATCAGGCCGATGTTGCCTTCCTGGATCAGGTCCAGGAACTGAAGGCCGCGGTTGGTGTATTTCTTGGCGATCGAGATAACCAGCCTGAGGTTGGCCTCGATCATTTCCTTCTTCGCCTTCGACGCCTCGCGCTCGCCCTTTTGCACCGTCGAAACGATGCGGCGGAATTCGCCGATGGGGAGGCCGGCCTGCTGCGAGACTTCGGCGATGCTGCCGCGGATTTCCTTTACGTCATTGCCGTAACGGGTGGCAAACCGCTTCCAGCCCTTGCCCGACAGCTTGGAAACCCTCTTCATCCAGTCCGGGTTCAGCTCGGAATCGCGGTATTGCTCAAGGAAGTCCTCGCGCTTGATCTTGGAATTGGTGGCCATGCGCAAAAGTTTGCCCTCGTAGCCGATGAGCTTGCGGTTGAAATCGTAAAGCTGTTCGACCAGTTGTTCGATGCGGGCGTTGTTGAGGTGCACGTCATCCATCAATACGACCAGTTCATGACGCAGCTTACCGTATCGCTTTTCCTGCGACGGCTTGATCTCGGAGCCTTTCTGCATGGCTTCCAGGCGGATGATTTGCAGCTTGTGCAGCTTCTTGTAGGTCTTGTTGATCTTTTCGAAGTTGTCGACGACTTCCGGCGTCAGCTTCGCTTCCAGCGCCGCGAGCGATAGGTTCTGCTCTTCCGAATTCTCATCGTCGTTGTCGTCGCCGGATTTGCCGCTTCCCTGGCCTTTTTCGTTTTCTTTCGGGTCTTCCTTGCCGGTGGCGTTGGTTTTTTCCGCCGTTTTGACGTCTTTTTCCCCGGTCTCCTTGGTTTCCGCCCCGGCTTTCGCCTCCCCGGCCCCGGCGCCGGTTTCCCTTTCGCCTTGCGATTGGTTCATGGCCACGTTCTGGTTCATCACCTGGCCCGGCCCGCCGCCGTGGGTGGCGTCCAGATCGATAATGTCGCGGAGAAGCATTTCCTCGGAAACCAATGCGTCATGCCACTTGACGATGGCGCGGATGGTCAACGGGCTTTCGCAGATGCCGCCGATCATCATCTCGCGGCCGGCTTCGATGCGCTTGGCAATGGCGATTTCGCCCTCGCGGGACAGAAGCTCGACCGAGCCCATTTCCCGCAGGTACATGCGGACCGGGTCGTCGGTGCGCCCCATTTCGGCTTCGTCGACGTTGCCGGACTTGCTTTCGGGGGCCTCTTTTTCGGCGCCGGTCTGGGCGGCGCTGGCTTCCTCGCTTTCTTCGTTCTCGACGACGTTGATGCCCATTTCCGAAAGCATGGACATGGTGTCCTCGGTCTGCTCGGAAGAGACCTGATCCGGCGGCAGCGCGGCATTGAGGTTGTCATAGGTGACGTAACCGCGTTCCTTGCCTTCGGCGACCATCTTCTTGACGGCCGCATTGAGGGTGTCGAGCAGGGGCTTGTCGCCGCCTTCGGCCCGGGGTTGCGGTGTTTCCGCTTTTTGTGCCGCTGCTTTGGCCAATGTAATCCCTTTACCCTGGAGGGTCGTTAGGGGCGTCTGGATCGCGAACCTTTGGTCGTAACGCCGGGCGGGGCCGTTCTAGTCTAGCCGACGGTTTTTCGGCCCCATGGTCCTGTTTTTTCCCGGCTGGAATAACGGGGCGGCCAAGGCAGGCGCTGGATCGTTCTTCCGCCGCAATCAAAAAACCACATTAATTAAGGTGGTTTTCAAGCGCCGCCGTTACAAGCCCCAATTGCGCCGCCAGGGTGTTTAAATCCCCTTGACGGTTATTGTCAAGCGGCCGATGCGAAAAAATTCAATATTTCCAATACGTTTGCCTATGCAAAAGGGGTGCCAAAACAGCCCGCGCCGGGGCAAAAAAAACGCCGTTTCCGGAAACAGGGGAATTTCGCCGCCACATTTCTAATCCCTGCTGCCGGGCATGGATTGTTCGATCAACGCCCGGGTCTGTTCCCAATCCTCTTCGGCGATGCCGGCGTCTCCGGTCTTCTTGACCTTTTCGACCTCGGGCGCGTTTTCCTGGTGCTTCAGAAACTCGACGTTCTCGTTCCACAGCGGCTGGTATTCGTCCGCCGTGGCCTCGGCATTGATGTGCCGGTTCTGGCTGATCAGCGGATCGCGGAACAGGACATCCAGGCTTTCCGCATAGCCGCGTTCCCGAAGCACGTCCTTGACGCTGTCGGATTCCATTTCGGCGTCCTTCAACAACACCGAAATCACCTCCTGGCGCAGCAGGTCGAAGCGGCCTTTGCCGAAACTGAACTTGCCCAGCGTTTCCTCGACGCCGTCGAAGATTTCCGGGTGGTTGATGATGATCGCCAACAGCACCTTTTGCGCCCTCTCGAGGGCGCTGACGGGGGGTTTCGGCCCCGCCGCGTCTTCCAGGTGCATCGACGGCGCCCAATCGCCTCCCCGGCCGGGCGCCTTCCTGCCCGCCCTCGATCCCGACCAAATGCGGTCGTTGAAAAGCGACGAGAAATGGGACCTGAGGGTGGAATCGTTGATCTGGCGGGCGTAATCCCTGAGCCGCTTCTGCAAAGCCGCGCGTTCCTCGGGCGTTTTCGGCAGCCGCCCGCCGGTTTCCATCCGCCACAGCACCTCCGACAGCGGCAGGGCGCCTTCGATGACGCCGGCCATGGCGTCCCGCCCGCCGGACCTGATCAAACTGTCCGGGTCCTCGTCCGCCGGCAGCATGGCGAACCGCAGCCCGAAACCCGAAGCCAGGATCGGCAGCGCCCGTTCGGCGGCCCGGGCGGCGGCTTTCTGGCCGGCGTCGTCGCCGTCGAAGCACAGCACGGGTTCCGGCACGATCCGCCACAGCAGCTTGATCTGGTCCTCGGTCAGGGCCGTGCCCAGGGGCGCGACGGCATTCTCGAACCCGGCCCGGTTGAGGGCGATGACGTCCGTATAGCCCTCGGTGACGATGATGGTGCCGGCCTTGCGGGCCGGGCCGGAGGCCAGTTTCAGGCCGTACAGCACCCGGCGTTTAAGGAACAGCGGCGTTTCCGGGGAATTGAGGTACTTTGGCGCTTTTGTATCAGTCCCTGTCGCGGCTCGTTTATCCGCACCGGGCTGGCCGGTGACGCCGCTCCCCGCCTCTTGGTCGCCTAAAAATCTCCCGCCGAAGGCGATGACCCGTCGGCGCTGGTCGGTGATCGGAAACATCACCCGGCCCCGGAAGCGGTCGTAAGACTCCCGAGAATCATCATCAGGCCGGATAACCAGGCCGGCGGCGACCATCAGGTCTTCTTCGATCCCGTCCTTGGCCAGCGCCGCTTTCAGCACGTTCCTGCCGTCCGGGGCGAAGCCGAGGCGGAAGCGCTTGATAATGGCGTCGTCGAATCCCCGGTTTTTCAGGTAATCGAGCGCCCGCTTGCCTTCCGGCATGCGGAGTTGGCGCTCGAAAAAGACGGCCGCCTTTTCGGTGACGTCGAACAGGGTCTGGCGCTGTTGCTGGCGCTCGCGGTCCTCCGGCGTGTCGCGGGGGACCTCCATGCCCGCCTCCTGGGCCAGCTTTTCCACCGCCTCGGGGAAGGTCAGGCCTTCCGTCTCCATGACGAAGTCGAAGGCGCTGCCGTGGGCTTCGCAGCCGAAGCAGTGATAGAAGCCCTTGTCTTCATTGACGGTAAAGGACGGCGTCTTTTCCTTGTGGAACGGGCACAGGCCGAGATGCTCGCGGCCCTTTTTCACCAGTTTGACGCGGCGGCTGATGACGTCGGCGAGCCCGGTGCGGGCGCGCAATTCTTCCAGGAACTGTTCGGAAAAGGCCATCGGCGAAGCCTAAAGCAGCCGGGAACAAAACTCACTTTTACCGGTCCCAGCCGGGCGAGCGTCGATATTTTAGTTTTATATCAATTCGATATCAAAAAGATATCAGATGGCTTTTCCACAGCTTACCCACAGAAACGGGAGAATTTGAGCGAATCGGCATTAATCTTTGTGTCTTTGTGATGGATTTAAGGTTTTAACCACGAAGACACCAAGAAGAATAATGATAAAAAAAAATTGCGCCATCGGCGCATTGTCTCTTCTTTGGGCTCTTTGTGCCTTAGTGGTGGATTTAAGGTTTTAACCACGAAGACACCAAGAAGAAAAAGGGAATGGGGGGATGAGGGGAGATGGGGGTAGATTAAGTATTACGCCTTCGGCGCTTTCAAAAAATCCTTTTTTCCACCTTCGCTAACTCTTCTTTGTGCTCTTTGTGCCTTAGTGGTGGATTTCTGAACTTAACCCAGCCGTTCCTTGACCATGGCGCTGGCCTTGGCGAAGTCCATCTGGCCGGCGTGCTGCTCCTTCAGCGCCGTCATCACCTTACCCATGTCCTTGAGGCTCTCGGCCCCGACCTCGCCGATGATGCCGGTGATGACGGCGGCCATCTCGTCGTCGCTCATCTGTTCGGGCAGGAATTCCTCGATGACGGCAATTTCCTCGGCCTCGCGCTGGGACAGCTCCATGCGCCCGCCCTGTTCGTAGAGCTTGATCGAATCGCGGCGCTGCTTGATCATCGACTGCAACAAGCCGAGCACCTGATCGTCCGTGAGGCCCTCCTTGTTGCCCTTGCCCCTGGCGGCGATGTCCTGGTCCTTGAGCGCGGCCAGGATCAGGCGCAGCGTCGAAACCGAGCGCTCGTCCTTTTCCTTCATGGCGGCTTTCAGGGCGTCACTGAGACGCGTGCGGAGCATGGCCAATCATCACTTGTATCGGTGGGAAACGATGAAGGTACCTAAAAACGGCCCAAAAGGCAACCTCGGGATTTAAAATAACCCGTTGAAATTAATAGCAAATTTCTTGTGGTGAGGCCTTGACCTCTCATCCGCCATTGCTTATGAAGGGCCACCGATCCAACGCCTTTCGAGGCACCGCCCATGACCGACGCCGAAAACCCCGTCATTCCCGCCGGGACCGCCTCCCGGGGGAAGGAATTTTCACGCGCCGCCGACGCCGCCTTGGTGCTGGCCGGCGGCGAGGTGTTCTGGGGCCGGGGCGCCGGCGCGGTGGGCCGGGCCGTGGGCGAGGTCTGCTTCAATACGTCGATCACCGGCTATCAGGAGATCATCACCGATCCGTCGTATGCCGGGCAGATCATCACCTTCACCTTCCCCCATATCGGCAACGTCGGCACCAACGCCGAAGACCTGGAGACGGCGACTCCCGCCGTCAGGGGCTGCGTGCTGCGCACCGACATCACCGAGGCCTCCAACTGGCGCTCGTCTGGCCAACAGGGCGGGCACCTGGACGCGTGGCTGAAGTCCATGAACCTGGTGGCGGTGACCGGCGTCGATACCCGGCGCCTGACGCGGCTGATACGGGATTCCGGCGCGCCGACGGGGGTCATCGTCCATGCGCAGGGCGGCAACGGCGCCATCGACGTCGAGGCGCTCAGGGCCGAGGCCGAGGCGTGGCCGGGCCTGGAAGGCATGGACCTGGCCCGTGACGTCACCTGCCGCCAGACCTATGCCTGGGACGAAACCGAATGGGCCTTGGACGTCGGCACGGGCAAACAGGAAAACCCGAAATTCCACGTCGTCGCCGTCGATTACGGGGCCAAGCGCAACATCCTGCGCTGTCTCGCCTCGGCCGGCTGCCGGGTGACGGTGGTGCCGGCGGCGGCCAGCGCCGACGACATCCTCGGTCATTCTCCCGACGGCGTGTTCCTGTCCAACGGGCCGGGCGACCCGGCGGCGACCGGCGAGTACGCGGTGCCGGCGATCAGGGGCGTGCTGGAGGCCGGGCTGCCGGTGTTCGGCATCTGCCTCGGCCACCAGATTCTGGCCCTGGCCTTGGGCTGCAAGACCCACAAGATGCACATGGGCCACCGCGGCGCCAACCAGCCGGTCAAGGACTTAGACACCGGAAAGGTCGAGATCACGTCGCAGAACCACGGCTTCGTCGTCGATAGGGAAAGTTTGCCGAAGGGCGTCGTCGAGACCCATGCTTCTCTTTTTGACGGCTCGCTCGAAGGCTTGGCCATCGAGGGCAGGCCGGTGTTCTCGGTCCAGTACCACCCCGAGGCCTCGCCCGGCCCGCAGGATTCGCATTACCTGTTCGAGCGCTTCGTCGGGCTGATGGAGGGGGCTTCATAGATGCCCAAGCGCACCGACATCTCCACCGTCCCGTTGCTCCCTCCCCCCTTGTGGGGGAGGGTTGGGGTGGGGGGTATTCACCTGGAACCGTTTGCTCATAGAATGACGGGATGGCATCGCGAAACGCCAGGCGTATGCGCAAAAATCCCACCGAAGCCGAGCACCGTCTTTGGGGGTTCCTGCGCGGCAAGCAGATCGGCGGTTTTCGATTTCGCCGTCAAGCCCCCATCGGTCCGTTCATCGCTGACTTTGTTTGTTTCTCGGCGAAATTGGTCATCGAACTCGATGGCGGCCATCATGCTCTTCAGGCCGACGAAGATGAGGCCCGTTCCCGATGGCTGGAGGCCCAGGGCTTCCGGGTCCTGCGGTTCTGGAACAATGATGTTCTCGGAAACGCCGACGGGGTGGCCGAAACCATACGCGGCGCGCTCCATACCCCCCCTCCCTGACCCTCCCCCACAAGGGGAGAGGGGACACCCGCTCTCCTCTGTGATCTCTGTGTCCTCCGCCCTGCGGCCCAAAGCCTACGGGCAACGGGCCGTGGTGAAAAAATAAAATGCCTAAGCGCACCGACATATCCTCCGTCATGATCATCGGCGCCGGGCCGATCGTCATCGGCCAGGCGTGCGAGTTCGACTATTCCGGCGCCCAGGCGTGCAAGGCGCTAAGCGAGGAGGGCTTGCGCGTGGTGCTGGTCAATTCCAACCCGGCGACCATCATGACCGACCCGTCGATGGCCGACGCCACCTATATCGAGCCGATCACGCCCGGCATGCTGGAGCGCATCATCGCCAGGGAAAAGCCGGACGCCCTGCTGCCGACCATGGGCGGGCAGACGGGGCTCAACGCCGGGGTCGAGCTGGCGGAGAAGGGGGTCCTCGACAAACACGGCGTCGAGATGATCGGCGCCAAAGCCTCCGTCATCGCCAAGGCCGAGGACCGGCTTCAATTCCGCGGCGCGATGGAGAAGATCGGCCTCGAGTGCCCGAAAAGCCGCCTCGCCGGCTCGCCGGAGGAGGCTAGGCAGGCGCTCGAAGCCATCGGCCTGCCGCTGATCGTCCGCCCGTCGTTTACCCTCGGCGGCATCGGCGGCGGCATCGCGGCGACGGAAGAGGAATTCGACGGTATCATCGAGACCGGCCTCGATGCGTCGCCGGTCGGCCAGGTGCTGGTCGAGGAATCGGTGCTCGGCTGGAAGGAGTTCGAGATGGAGGTCGTCCGCGACCACGCCGATAACTGCATCATAGTCTGCTCCATCGAAAACATCGATCCCATGGGCGTGCACACCGGGGATTCCATCACCGTCGCCCCGGCGCTGACGCTGACCGACAAGGAATATCAGATCATGCGCAACGCCTCGATCGCGGTGCTGCGCGAGATCGGCGTCGATACCGGCGGCTCCAACGTTCAGTTCGCCGTCAACCCCGAAACCGGAAAATTGCTGATTATCGAGATGAATCCGAGGGTCAGCCGGTCTTCGGCCCTGGCGTCCAAGGCCACCGGCTTCCCCATCGCCAAGGTGGCGGCGAAGCTGGCCGTCGGCTACACCCTGGACGAGCTGGCCAACGACATCACCGGCGTCACGCCGGCCAGTTTCGAGCCGACGATAGACTATATCGTCACCAAGATTCCCCGCTTCACGTTCGAGAAGTTCCCCGGCACCGAGGCGCTGCTGACCAGCTCGATGAAATCCGTCGGCGAGGCCATGGCCATCGGCCGCACCTTCGCCGAATCTCTGCAAAAGGGCTTGCGGTCCATGGAAACCGGGCTCACGGGTTTGGATGAGGTCGAGATCAAGGGCGGCAAGAAGGGAATGCTCGACGCGCTTTCCCAGCCCCGGCCCGACCGGGTGATGGTCATCGCCCAGGCCTTACGGGCCGGGCTCAAGCGGGCCGAGATCCGGAAAGCCAGCCGCTACGACCCCTGGTTCCTGGAACAGATCGAAATGCTCGTCGCCGCCGAGGGGGGGGTGATTGAAAGCGGCCTTCCCGATGACGCTCCCGGGCTGCTGGCGTTGAAAAAAATGGGCTTTTCCGACGACAGGCTCGGCGAACTGGCAGGCGTATCGCCGTCCGCCGTCGCCGCCAAGCGCCACGAATTGTCCGTCAAGCCGGTGTTCAAGCGCGTCGACACCTGCGCCGCCGAGTTTCCGGCCCAGACATCTTATATGTATTCGGCCTATGAGGGCGACGGGCGGGGCGCGCCCGAAAACGAGGCCGAGCCGTCCGACCGGCCCAAGGTGGCGATCCTCGGCGGCGGCCCGAACCGCATCGGCCAGGGCATCGAGTTCGATTACTGCTGCTGCCACGCCGCCTATGCGCTCAGGGAAGCAGGGATCGAGGCGATCATGGTCAACTGCAACCCGGAAACGGTGTCGACCGACTACGACACCTCCGACCGGCTTTATTTCGAGCCCCTGACGCCCGAGGACGTGATCGAGCTGATCCGGGTCGAGCAGTCCAACGGCGATTTCAAGGGCGTCATCGTGCAGTTGGGCGGGCAGACGCCGTTGAAGCTCTCTCATGCGCTCGAGGCCGCGGGCATCCCCATCCTCGGCACCTCGCCGGACGCCATCGACCTAGCCGAGGACCGGGAGCGCTTCCAGGTGCTGCTCAAGGACTTAGGGCTAAAGCAGCCCAAGAACGGCCTCGCCCGCTCCGGGTCCGAGGCCGAAAAGGTCGCCGCCGCCATCGGCTATCCCCTGGTCATCCGGCCCAGCTACGTCCTCGGCGGCCGGGCCATGGAAATCGTCCACGACTTAAGCGCCCTGAAACGCTACATGGCCGAGGCGGTGCGGGTTTCCGGGGAGAGTCCCGTCTTGCTGGATTCGTATTTGCAGGACGCCATCGAGGTCGACGTCGACGCCATCGCCGACGGCAAGGACGTCTACGTCGCCGGCATCATGCAGCACATCGAGGAAGCCGGCATCCATTCCGGCGATTCCGCCTGTTCGCTGCCGCCCTATTCCCTCGCGGCGGAGGTGATCGCCGAGATGGAGCGCCAGACGACGATCCTGGCCGGGGCGCTGGGCGTGGTCGGGCTGATGAACGTGCAGTACGCGGTCAAGGGCGGCGACATCTATATCCTCGAGGTCAACCCGCGGGCCAGCCGCACCGTCCCCTTCGTCGCCAAGGCGACCGGCGTGCCGGTGGCCAAGATCGCGGCCCGGGTGATGACCGGCGAGTCGCTGAAGTCCTTCGGCCTGCCTAAAGCGGCGGCCCAAAACGGCCACGTGGCGGTCAAGGAGGCGGTGTTCCCGTTCGCCCGCTTCCCCGGCGTCGATATTATCCTCGGCCCGGAAATGAAGTCCACCGGCGAGGTCATGGGCATCGACGCCGATTTCCCGCGCGCCTTCGCCAAGTCGCAGTTGGGCGCCGGCAACAAGTTGCCGATGGAGGGCACGGCCTTCATCTCGGTCAAGGACGGCGACAAGGACCGGGCGGCGGCGGTGGCGCGGCGTCTCGCCGGGCTCGGCTTCGGCCTGCTGGCGACCGGCGGCACCCAGGCCTTCCTGGCCGGCAAGGGGTTGAAGGTCAAACGGGTCAACAAGGTCCTCGAAGGCGCGCCGCACTGCGTCGACGCCATCACCGAGGGCGGCGTGCGGCTTGTCATCAACACCACCGAGGGCGCCCAGGCCATCGCCGACTCCTATTCCATCCGGCGCTCGGCGCTGATCCACAACATCCCGCACTACACCACCATGGCCGGCGCCCGGGCGGCGGTGGACGCCATCGAGGCGATGGCCCAGGGCAGCCTTGAAGTGGCGCCTTTGCAGGCTTATTTTGAAAAACCGTTCTGATTGGGAAGCTTGTTGTGGAAAAAGTACCGATGACGGCGCAGGGGCTGGCCGACCTTGAGGAAGAGTTCAAGCGGCTGAAAGAGGAACGCCCGGTGATCTCCAAGGCCATCGGCGCCGCCCGCGAACACGGCGACCTGTCGGAAAACGCCGAATACCACGCCGCCAAGGAACGCCAGGGGCTCGTCGAGGCGAAGCTGAAGGAGATCGAGGGCATCATCAGCCACGCCCTGGTCATCGACCCGTCGACGCTTTCCGGCGATACGGTCAAGTTCGGGGCGACGGTGATGGTGGTCGACGAGGACACCGACGAGGAAAGCACGTACCGGATCGTCGGCAGCCGCGAGGCCGACGCCAAGAACGGCTCCCTCTCCGTGACCTCGCCCCTGGCCAAGGCGCTGATCGGCAAGGCCATCGGCGATTTGGTCGAGGTCGCCACGCCCAAGGGCCACAAATTCTACGAAATCGCCGACGTGCGGTTTAAGTAGGGGGCGGTTCGGTAGGGGGTCATTTTGACCACCGTCCGCTTTCCGGCTTATTCTGTTGCAAAACTATTTAGCGGGCGTCGAAACGTAATTATCGAATCGAAATCACGGATGAAACGACTCATTCTTACCGAGATGGGTGCGGCGACGAATCAATATTGCGTCGTTTTTCCGTAAACGGAGTTTTGCAACAGAATACGGCTCAAAGCGGACGTATTTCATGGTGTAGCTGAATGTCCGCTAATAGCCATGTGTGGACGGCTCCCTGTTGGCAAGGTTTTTTTGACGTTGATGCAGAGCTGGTCGGTGCTGCCATGTGTTCGGCCTGTTTGCGCGGCGCTGCTACATGGCCGCTGGCCATAATGCTCTCCGCAGATCAGGTCCCGGTCAAAAGCACGCAGTCTCGTTGCTGCACTGGCTAAAATGGGTTGTCCTGATCTCCG
>NZAZ01000143.1 GCA_002686255.1 Rhodospirillaceae bacterium | reverse complement strand
GCCGGACACATGGCAGCACCGACCAGCTCTGCATCACCGCCAAAAAATCCCTTGCCAACAGGGAGCCGTCCACACATGGCTATTAGCGGACTCTTTCCCGAATGGTAATTTATGTCCGCTTTACCCCCGAAAGCGGACTTAGGGGCTTCTAGGGTATTGCGACGACAACCTGTTCACATAATGTTGACCGGGGAACGGCCGCCCATGCCAAGGTTCCGGTTGCCCGGATGGAGCCGTTCACCTTAAATGACCCCTGTCCGGCGGTTTTAACGGCGTTACGGTCCTTATCCCCCGCCCCGGGCAACAACGTTGAAGGACTTTTTCCCGATGTCCCCATCCGACGGTCTGAATAACGCACCAGGGGCGAAAAAATCCTCCCCGGCGCGGCTATTGGTTCTTGCCTTGATGGTGTTGGCCGTCGGCGCCGTTTTCGTCTTCGGGCTCGACGATTTCCTGTCCTTCGAAATGGTCAAAACCCACCGCCAAACGGCGATGGATTGGTACGCGCAGAACAAGATTTTGACGGTTCTTGTGTTTATCATCGGCTATGCCGTGACGGTGGCGTTGTCGGTGCCCGGCGCGGTGTGGCTGTCGTTGGCGGCGGGGTTCCTGTTCGGGACCGTCCCGGCGATGGTGTACGTGGTTGTGGCGGCGACTCTGGGCGCGCTGGGGATATTCCTGATCGCGCGTTATGTGCTGTTTGATTTCTTCCACGAGAAAATGGGCGAAACCGGGAAAAAAATGGAAAATGGTTTCCAGGACAACGCCCTTTCGTATCTCCTGGTGCTGAGGCTGATCCCCATCTTTCCGTTCTGGCTGGTCAACCTGGTGCCGGCGCTTTTGGGGGTGCCGGCCCGGACCTTCGTCATCGGCACGTTTTTGGGCATAATCCCGGGCGCCGCCGTCTTTTGCAGCATCGGCAGCGGTCTCGGCGCGATCATCGACAAAGGCGAGATGCCCGATCCCAACATCATTTTCCAGCCTCAGTTCTTCGGCCCCCTTTTGGGGCTGGGGGTGCTGGCGCTTCTCCCGGTCGCCTACAAGAGACTGAAGGCGTCCAGGAGCGGGACCGGGTAGACCGCCGGGCCATGGCAAGGAACCTTACCGTCGACATCTGCGTCATCGGCGCCGGGTCCGGTGGCCTAAGCGTGGCCGCCGGCGCGTCGCAGATGGGGGCCCGCGTGGCGCTGGTCGAAAAAGCCAAGATGGGCGGCGATTGCCTCAATTACGGCTGCGTGCCGTCCAAGGCCCTGCTGGCGGCCGGGCACGCGGCCGAGGCGCACCGCCGGTCCGGGCCTTTCGGCGTCGGCGGGCCGGACCCGTCCATCGACGCGAAAGGCGTTTTCGGCCATGTCCACGGCGTCATCGCCGCCATCGAGCCCAACGATTCCGTAGCCCGGTACGAAGGAATGGGCGTCAAGGTCATCGAGGAACAGGCCCGGTTCACGGGCCCCCGGGAAATCGACGCCGGCGGCACCACGATCACCGCCCGGCGGTTCGTTGTCGCCACCGGCTCGGCGCCCTTGGTACCGCCGATCCCGGGCCTCGAAGAGGCGGGCTATGACACCAACGAGACGATTTTTTACGCCGACGATCTACCGGAGCACCTGATTGTCATCGGCGGCGGGCCCATCGGCGTCGAAATGGCGCAGGCGCACCGCAACCTGGGCGCTCGGGTGACGGTGCTGGAGATGTTCACCATCATGCCCCAGGACGATCCCGAGCTGGTCGATGTGGTGCGCCGCAGGCTGGCCGGGGAAGGCGTCGACATCGAGGAAGGCGTCGCCGTCAAGGGCGCCGGCAAAACGTCTTCCGGCGTCGCCGTCACCGTTGAGGACCGGAAAAACGGCGCCGCCGAGAGGACCATCGAAGGCTCCCGCATACTCGTCGCCACCGGGCGGGGCGCCAACGTCCGGGGGCTGGACCTGGAAAAAGCCGGCATCGCCTATTCGGACAAGGGCATCGAGGTCGATGCCCGCCTGCGCACCACTAACAAGCGGGTGTTCGCCATCGGCGACGTCATCGGCGGCCTGCAATTCACCCATGTCGCCGGCTACCATGCCGGGGTCGTGCTCAAGAACGCGCTGTTCCGGTGGCCGGCCAAGGCCGACCACCGGGCCGTTCCCTGGGTCACCTATACGGATCCCGAACTGGCCCAGGTCGGCCTGACCGAGAAACAGGCGCAAAAGGCCGGCTTTGAGTTTCGAATCCTGCGCTGGCCTTTCCACGAAAACGACCGCGCCCGGGCCGAAGCCGCCACCGAAGGCCTGATCAAGGCCGTGGTCCGGCCGAACGGCCACATCCTCGGCTGCGGCATTGCCGGGGCCCATGCCGGCGAGCTGATCCACACCTGGGTGCTGGCCATGAGCCGCAGGATCAAGGTCGGCGCCATCGCCCGGATGGTCGCCCCCTATCCGACCCTGGGCGAGGTTTCCAAGCGCGCCGCGGGCAGTTTCTACACGCTGTCGCTGTTCAGCCAACGGACGCGTAAGATCGTCAGGTTCCTGGGCCGTTTCGGCTGAGGTAGGCTGAAGACGATGTCAGAGACCGAGACCCGGCCACACCGTCCGCGATTCCTGCACAGTTTGTCGTTTAGGCTGCTGCTGCTGACGGTGTTCTTCGTCATGCTGGCGGAATTCCTGATCTGGACGCCTTCCGTGGCGCGATACCGCAAGGTCTATCTCGAGGAAAACATCGCCCGCGCCCACCTCAGCATGCTGGCAATCCAGGACATGCCCGAAAGGAAGGTCGAAAAGGACCTGGAAGAGGCGCTTCTGTTCCACACCGAGGCCTACGGCATCGTCGTCAACCACCTCGACCGGCGGATGTTGATGGTGTCCAAGGCCATGCCGCCGAAGGTCGATTTGACCGTCGATATGCACGTGGATTCGTTTCTGGGTTTCATTCGGGATGCGTTTTCGACCCTGTCGCAAAACGAAAACCGCATTCTCCGCGTCATCGGCCCGTCGCCCAAGGACCCGAAGGTAATTATCGAGGTGCTGATCGACGAATGGCCCATGCGCGACGCGATGCTGGATTATTCCGGCCGTATCCTGAACCTGTCGATCGTGATCTCGCTTTTTACCGCCTGCCTGGTTTACCTGTCGCTGCAATGGCTGATGGTCCGGCCGATGCGGCGGATCACCGAAAACATGGCGCTGTTCCGTGCCCAGCCCGAAGACAGCGCCCGGGTGATCCCGCCGAGCCGGCGGACCGACGAAGTCGGCATCGCCCAGCGCGAGCTGGCGGTGATGCAGGACGAACTGCGCGCCGCGCTGCAACAGAAAACTCGATTGGCGGCGCTCGGGGCCGCCGTGGCCAAGGTCAACCACGACCTCCGCAACAGCCTGGCGACGGCGGTGCTGGCGTCGGACAAGCTGGCTGATATCGACGACCCGGAAGTCAAAAGGGCGATGCCGAGGCTGCTCGCCGCCATCGACCGGGCGGTGGGCCTGTGCACCCAGACCCTGAGATTCGTCAGCGACGCCGAACCGCACCTCGATATCAGCCGCTTCAAGCTCAAGAACCTGGTCGACGAGGCCGGGGTGACGGTGACGTCCTATTGCGAGGAAGAAGAGGCGTTCCTATGGCAGTCCGACGTTGCCGGCGACCTGGAGCTGGAAGCCGACCGCGAGCAGCTTTTCCGGGGCCTCAACAA
The DNA here is from genome assembly GCA_002686255.1 of Rhodospirillaceae bacterium. Lineage (GTDB taxonomy): Bacteria > Pseudomonadota > Alphaproteobacteria > Rhodospirillales > Casp-alpha2 > Casp-alpha2. Next base: position 51,837 of record NZAZ01000143.1, on the reverse strand, counting down.
CCTCGGCCAGAACGCTATTGAGGCCGGGGCCAGGCATGTCCGCGTCAGCGCCACCGGCGAAGACGGCTGGATCACTCTCGATGTCGTCGATGACGGGCCCGGTCTGCCGCCGGAAGCCCGGGAAAAGCTGTTCCAGCCCTTCACCGGGTCGGCCAGGGACGGCGGCACCGGGCTCGGCCTGGTGATCGTCCGCGACATCGTCCGCGCCCACGGCGGCGACGTATCCTTGATCGATCCGCCGGAAGACGGCCCGTTCCCGGGCGCCGGCTTCCGCGTTAAGCTGCCCGAAAAGCAATGACATGGTCCATGTCCGGAGCCCCGGCCAACGCCTGAAATTCGCCGGCTAGCGGTCAATTTAGCAGCCATAATTTCAACCCTCCGCCCTCCAGCGTTTGTGATCGGCCCAAGTGCCGCCCTTGGGGTGGTTTTTCCCTATGGCCAGGACCCGGCGGTGAAGATGGTCGCCGTCGTCCAACAACCGATCAAGGGTCCGCCCGGCCCGCGCCCGCCAAAATATCACGCCCAGGACACCGAGGAAGAGATAGAGAATATAACCGGACATGCTTATCGCTCCCTTCGAAACACGACTATTTTAGGGGAGCAGGCGATAAAGCATACCCCCTAATCCCCCTTTAATCCCCGAGCGCCACGCCCTCGCGGCGCTTGTCGGCGCCGCCTTCGAGGCCGTTATCGTTGACAAAAATGCCGTTGAGGCCGCTGGCGCGGTTGAACGGCTTGACCTCGTGGCCCATCTTTTCCAGCGTCGGCACCATTGATTCCAGCTGCGTTCCTGCCTCGATTCTCAGGCCCTTGTTGCGGTTGAGGAAATTCGGATAATCGACGGCCCTCTTCATGTTCAGCTTCCAGTCCAGGGCCGCGATCAAGGTCTTGGTGACGTAGCCGATGATGGATGTGCCGCCGGGCGAACCGATGGCCATGACGACCCGGCCTTGGCCGTCGAAGACCAGCGTCGGCGCCATGGACGAGCGCGGCCGCTTGCCCGGCATGGCGCGGTTGGCGACCAGCGCCCCGCCCCTGGCGTTGGGCTTAAACGCGAAGTCGGTCAACTGGTTGTTGAGGATGAAGCCGCGGACCATCAGGCGCGAGCCGAAGGTCCAGGCGTTAGACGCGGTGAGCGCCACAGCGTTGCCTTGAGCGTCGATGACGCTGAGGTGGGTTGTCGAAAACCCCTCATCGGCAACGCCCGAGGCCATCGGCAACCGGGCGCTTTTGCCGGGCATGCCGGGCTGGCGTTTGCCCCAGGTTTTGCCGGGGGTGATGCCGGTGGCCCGGAGGCGCAGGTATTCCGGGTCCAGCAGAGCGGCCGCCGGGACCGGAACGAAATCCGGGTCGGCGATATAGGCGTTGCGGTCGGCGAACGCCAGGGCGCCGGCCTCGCCGATCAGGTGGACGGCCTCCGGCGAATCGGGACCGAGGGTGGCGAGGTCGAAATTCTGCATCATGCCCAGGATTTGCAGCGTCGTGATGCCGCCCGACGACGGCGGGCCTGCGCCGCAGACCAGCCATGCCCGGTAGGGCAGGCACACTGGCGGGCGCTTTTTGGCCTTGTAGGCTTCGAGGTCGCCGACCTTCATCCCGGACTGGTTGCGGGGCGCGCCGCCGACGGCCTTGACGATGGCCTTGGCGATATCGCCGCCATGGAAGGCTCCCGCGCCTTCCCGGGCCACGCGCTCCAGGGTGTCGGCCAGGTCGGGGTTCCTAAGCAACTCGCCCTCGGCCTTCGGCGTGCCGTCGTTGTCGAAGAAATAGACGCCGGCGACGGGGCTTTCGCTGAGGCCCCTGGACTTGGCGATCAGCCGCGCCAGGCGTTTCGAGATGGGAAAACCCTTGCGGGCGAGATCGATGGCCGGCTTGAACAGGTCCCGCCACGCCAAGCGGCCGTGCTCCTTGTGCGCCATTTCCAGCATCCGGAGCAGCCCCGGCACGCCGACCGCCATGCCGCCGATACCGGCGTCGCGGCGTTGGCGCGGCTTGCCGGTGCCGTCGAGGAACATATAAGGGTTAGCCGACTTGGGCGCCGTCTCGCGGCCGTCATAGGCGTCGATGGCGCCGGACTTGGCGGCGTAATGCATCAGGAAGCCGCCGCCGCCGATGCCCGACGATTGCGGCTCGACCAGGCTCAGCACCATCTCGGCGGCGATGGCGGCGTCGATGGCGGCGCCGCCGGCGCGCAGCATGTCGCGCCCCGCTTCGGCGGCCAGGGGATGGCCGGCGACGATCATGTGCTTACTGGCGTGGACCGGCTGGGGCGTTCCTTGGAGGAATTCGCTCAGCGTCAGCCTCCCGGACCCGTCGTGCTGGCAGGCGGCGAGGACCAGCAACGACAAGACGGCGGCAACGCCGGCCCAGGGGAAGCGGCGGAAGAAAGGGGCTGTCCGGGTTGCCGTCATGAGGCGAAGAATTCCGGCAGGGCGCGGGCCAGGCTGTCGCGGACGCGGTCCTTGATCGGAATGCCCAGGTCCGGCTTCTCGAACGTCCGCCCCGTCACCTGTTCGTACAAACGGACGTACTTGCCGGAAAACTCGATCAACGTTTGCGGCGGAATCTCGGGGATCGGCTCGTTGTAAGGGTCGCAGCGCCCGGCGATCCAGAGCCTGAGGAACTCCTTGTCCAGGCTTTCCGGCTCCTGGCCCCCGTTCATGCGCTCGGCGTAGGTGGCGGCGATCCAGTAGCGGGACGAATCGGGGGTGAGGATTTCATCGGCCAGGGTGATGCGGCCGTCGGCGTCGAGCCCGAACTCATATTTGGTGTCGACCAGGATCAGTCCGTTGTCGGCGGCGATTTCGCGGCCGCGGGCGAACACCGCCAGCGACAGGCGCGCCAGCTCGTCCCACTGCTCCTGGCCGAGAAGGCCCTTTTCGACGATTTCCCGGGCCGTGATCGGCGCGTCGTGCTCGCCCTGGGCGGCCTTGGTGGTTGGGGTGATGATGGTTTCCGGCAGCTTCTGGTTCTTCACCAACCCTTCCGGGAACGGGTGGCCGTACAGCAGCCGTTCGCCGCGTTCGTACATCGGCCAGATGCTGGTCTCGGTGGACCCGGTGATGTAATCGCGGACCACCATCTCGACCGGCAGCATGTCGAGCCGCCGGGCGATGACGACGTTGGGGTCCGGCGCCTCGATGACGTGGTTGGGGCAGATGTCCTTGGTTTTCTCGAACCAGAACATCGCCGTCTGGTTCAGCACCTGGCCCTTGAACGGCACCGCGGCGAGCACGAAATCGAAGGCCGATTGGCGGTCGGTGGCGATCATCACCCGCCGGCCGTCGGGCAGGTCATAGGATTCCCGGACCTTGCCGCTCTGGGGGTTGGGCAGCTCCGGGAACGTCGTCTCGGTCAGACAGGTGTCCAACAGATGCTGGATATCGGGGTCGGTTGCGGTCACGGGCGTCGGTTTTTATCGGTTGGGCGGCCGGGGTAAAGTCGAAAAACGCCTCCCCGCCGGGGCCGGTACCGGTCAAAGGGGGAGGGAGTATAGAGCACACTTCGCCCAAGTTCAGCCCCTTATAGCGTGTCGGGGAAAACCTTTCGGTCCGGGGTCGCGCCCAAGGAAGCATGGGAAATCCGGCGCGATCTGTTAGAATCGCCAGGTTTTTCAGGAGGGGCCCCGTGGCCAACGAACAAGCCGAAAGCCGGCGGATTTCCGTTTCCGATATCCAGGGCCAAAAGGACGGCCGGCCCATTGTCTGCCTGACCGCCTATTCGAAGCCGATGGCGCAGTGGCTGGATCCTCATGTGGACCTGCTGCTGGTCGGCGATTCCCTGGCCATGGTCATCTACGGCATGGAGACCACCCGCGGCGTGACCCTGGACGCGATGATCAACCACGGCGTGGCGGTGATGCGCGGCTCGGAACACGCCTGCGTCATCGTCGACCTGCCGCACGGGACCTATGAGGACAGCCCCGGGCAGGCCTACGCCTCGGCTTCCCGGGTGGTGGAGGAAACCGGGGTCCAGGGGGTGAAGCTGGAAGGCGGCACGGACATGGGCGCAACCATCAAACATCTGGTCGACAAGGGCATCCCGGTCCTCGGCCATATCGGGCTTTTGCCCCAGAAAGCCGAGAACCGGGGCGGCTTCAAGATCCAGGGCAAGGACGACAAAGGATGGAAACGCGTCATGGCCGACGCCGAAGCCGTGGCCGGGGCCGGCGCCTTCGCCATGGTCATCGAGGGAACCATCGAGGCCCTGGCCAGGGAAATCACCGAAACCGTTTCCATCCCGACCATCGGCATCGGCGCCTCGCCGGCCTGCGACGGGCAGATCCTGGTCACCGACGACGCGCTTGGCCTGTTTTCCGACTTCACGCCGAAATTCGTCAAACGCTTCGCCGAACTGGGGGACGAGATCGAACGCGCGGCGAAAGCCTATGCCGAGGAAGTCCACGACCGGCGCTTCCCCGGGCTTGAGCACTGCTTCGGCGTCGCCAAGCAGGAAAAAGACTGATCCTTGTCAGGTCATGAACTCATAAATGGAGACGACTGTGACGCGTGTTATTTTGTTCACTGGCAAGGAGTTAGGAGGGATTGATGCCAAAGCATCATGACCGACGACCCGACGTTGTCCAGTGGGCAAAAGAACCGCGCCCCGAAAGGGGTCGGCATATGGTCCGTTTCGGTGCGTCAGGCACCCTCACCGGGGCTTTGGCCCCGCTTTCGCGCCCCTTCCTGCCGAAACGGACCATCTGTCGATCACAGTTCATCTCCATTTATGAGTTCATGACCTAATATTCGGGCGTCGATGATCGAGACCGTCAAAACCATTACCGAGTTGCGCCGACACCTGGACCAATGGCGCGCCGGTGGCGAAACCATCGGCCTGGTGCCGACCATGGGGGCGCTGCACGAAGGCCACCTGTCGCTGGTCCGCGTTGCCAGGGCCAAGGCCGGGCGCACCGTCGCGACGCTCTTCGTCAACCCGGCTCAGTTCGGCGAAGGCGAGGATTTCGACCAATACCCCCGCGACGCCGACGACGACGCCCAAAAGCTGGAAAACGAGGGCTGCGACCTGCTGTTCCGGCCCGCGGCGGAAGAAATCTATCCCCCCGGCCACGTCACCAGGGTCACCATCGAGAGGCTGGGCGACATCCTCGAGGGCGAATTCCGCCCCGGCTTCTTTGCCGGCGTCGCCACGGTGGTGACCAAGCTGTTGTTGCAGGCGCTGCCCGACTTTGCCGTGTTCGGGGAAAAGGACTACCAGCAACTGCTGGTCATCAGGCGCCTGACCCGGGACCTGGACATCCCGGTCGCCATCGAGGCGGCGCCGACGGTGCGCGAGGACGACGGCCTGGCGCTGGCGTCCCGGAACGCCTATCTGACAAGCGACGAGCGCGAGATCGCGCCGGTCCTGTTCGGCACCTTGTCACAGGTCGCCGAAAACGTCGGCCGCGGCGCCAGCGGGAATTTGAGGGCCGAGGAACAGGCGGCCTGGGGCCGCGACCAGCTTGAGAGGGCCGGGTTCGGCAAGGTCGAATACTTCACCGTCCGCGACGCCGAAACCCTGGAGCCGGTCGCTAGAGCCTCCCGCCCGGCCCGGGTGCTGGCCGCCGCCTGGCTGGGCAAGGCGCGGCTGATCGACAACGTCGCGGTTTGATGCGAAAATCGAACCGGCCCAAGATGGGAGGACGCCACCATGACCATGGACGACCTTGACGCCGAAATCTCGTACCTGATGGAACAGCTTGAGGGCGAACCCGGCGATATCCACGAAATCTTTTTCCGCCTCAAGCAGATCCTCGACACGTTGCGCGCCGAGAGCCTGCCGGTGCCCGACACCCTGGCCAAGATGGAAGCCGCCCTCGACGCCCGGTTCAGGAAAGACGCCCGGTTCAGGAAAGACGCCGGGGACTAGGCGCTCGCCGCCCGCGCCTATGGTCCCGAATAGGTGATCCGGTAAAGGACGCCGAGCCGGTCGTCGGAAACCAAAAGCGACCCATCGCCCAGTTCCTTCACGTCCACCGGCCGGCCCCAGGATTCGCCTTCCCGCAGCCAGCCGTCGGCGAAAATCTCCTTGCCCAGGGCCTTCTTGGTTTTGCTGTCGAAGCGGACGCGCATGACCCGGTAGCCGTCGGGGATGGTGCGGTTCCAGGATCCGTGTTCGGCGACGAAGGCGTCGCCCCGCAAGCCCGGCGGGAACATGCCGCCCCGGTAGAAGCTGATGCCCAATGACGCCACGTGGGCGTTGAAACCGACGACCGGGAAGGTGGCGGGGCGGGGGATTTCGCGGCCGCGGAAGTCCGGCGTCCGGTCGCCGCCGCCGCCGTAATAGGGGAACCCGAACCAGAGCCCCTTCCGGGGCGCGTGGTTGAGCTCATCGGGCGGGCTGTCGTCGCCCATCATGTCGGCGCCGTTGTCGGTGAAGTAAAGCTCGCCGGTCCCGGGCTGGAAGTCGAAGCCGACGGAATTGCGCACGCCGGCGGCGAAGATTTCCGGCTTTCCCCCCTGAGGCGCCATGCGGACGATGGTGCCCTCCAGGCCCTTAGGCGCACAGACGTTGCACGGCGAGCCGACGGCGATATAGAACTTGCCATCCGGCCCGAAACGGGCATAGCGCCAGCCGTGCCACGGGTTGTCGGGCAGGCCCTCGAACAGGACCTCCGGCTCCGCCCGGACCAGGGTCTTCAGGTCCGGGGCGGGGAAGCGCACCACCCGGTGCTGCTCGGCGACGTAGAGCCAGCCGTCCTTCCAGTCGATGCCGTTGGCGACTTTCAGGCCCTCCAGCACGCGGTCCACGCGCTCTGCCCGGCCGTCGCGGTCGCGGTCGATGACGGCGTAGACGCTGTCGCTCCGCGTGCCGACGAAAACGACGCCGAGGGAATCGACCACCGCCATGGAGCGCGCGCCCGGCACCCGGGCGTACAGTTCGATCTTGAACCCCGCCGGCAGCCGCACCAGGTCGAGGCGCGCCTGGGCGAAAGCCGCCGGCCCCGGGATGAGCGCGGCCAGGACGGCAAGGATGGCGGCGATGCGGATCATGCCTTGAGTATGAAACGGGTGCCGGAGCAGTTCAACGCCAGCGTCGAGGAGTCCGGGGAGCCAAACAAAACCGGCGCCCAAACGGGACGCCGGGGGAACGCCGGGTTAAAAAACTGAAATTAAATAATCAAAATCAACGCAGATAGACGTGGACCTCGTTGGTCTTGGCGTTCGACATGGTCTTCGCCGACACCGCGACCCGCGCCGGCGGCAGGCCCATATCGACGAGCGCGCGCAGCACTTCCTCGGCGTGGCGCCGCGCCTTGTTGGAGTTCAAGGCGACCCGGGCGGCGCCGCCCGAGGCCGGGGCCACGGCGACGAGGTCGAAGACCGCGTCCGGGCGGCGCTCGATGGCGCGGCTGACGGCGTAGTAAAGGGCCTGCTGAAAGGGCACCTTGGCGCGGTCGAAGCGGATCACCACCAGCGGCCGCTTGCCGGTGGTGTCGGCCGGCCGCGCGGCGAGGGTGCCGTTCTGGCTGCGGGTGACCGAGGCCAGCGCCTTGTTGATCAGGCTGCCGCCGAAGATCTCGCCGGTGCGGATGGCGGCCGACACGATGTTCAGGTTCGCCCGTTCGGTGGCCACGTAGTTGGTCTGGCGGCGCACGTCGTCGGACACCTCTTTCAGCAGCCGGGCGATCAGGACGTCGGTGCGGCTGACCTCGTCCTCGAGGATCGCCAGTTGCCGGTGGTCCTCGTCGACGGCGCCGGAAACGGCGAACGACGCCTTGGCCGATTCCAACAGGAACGACGACATGGTCGAATTGTTGCCGATCCGGGCGGCGAGCGCGTTCATTTCGGTGATGTCGGCGGCGATCCGGTCAAGGTCGGCCTGGGCGCTGTTGAACTGCTGCACCAGGATCGGGTTGCCCCGCGTGGTGCCGACCTGAAGGCGCGCGTTCACGGCGGCGATGGTGCCGTGGTAGCGCTGCGAGTTGGCGACGATCTTGCCGCGCAGTCCCTGGAGCTGGCCGTTGTGGTCGGAGATCGACGCCTGCAGGCGCTTCAGCTCTCCGCGCAGGTCGCTGGCTTTCTTGCCGACGAAGGTCCCCGTCGCCTGGCCGGGGGTGACGCCGGCAGGCCGGAAATCGGTGGTGCCGAGGGGCGGCGGGTTCTGGGTGACGATGACCGCTTGCCCGGCGGCCTGGGGCGCCGATGCGCCGCCGCCGGCCTGGCCCGAAGCCGGTGCCGGCGCCTTTTGCGGGGAAGCGGCAGCTTGCTTCTTGGCGTCGGCGGGGCTTTCGCCCGACAGGGACGGCCACAGGGTGTCCTCGGTGAAAGTGCACGCGGGCAACAACAACACCGCCGCCGCCAGTAGAACCTGAACACCACGATAGGACATCACACGCTTCGCCATTGATTCTTAAGGAAATCGCCCAAGAATCTACAATAACTAATTCGGGGCATAATGGAAGTCCCCCTTCCCCCTTTATGATTATTGGCGATCTTACTCAATGGTGAATCCCGCGACAAGTTACTATTTTTCAAGGGGGAATTCGGCCCTGTGGGGGCGTAGGGCGGGTTCTTGCCTTGCGCTTGGCCGTGGAGTAGTGTCGCCCCCCCCCTTCGAGGCGGGCTTTTTCACCATGTCCATTGCCCGATTCGCCAGGGTTTTCGCGCCCGTAGCTCAATTGGATAGAGCGTCTGACTACGGATCAGAAGGTTGGGGGTTCGAGTCCTCCCGGGCGCGCCATTTCCTGAAAGCTTGAAAACCCGGTTTCCCTATTTCTTTCTTTGTTTTATGCGGAAAACGACAACCGGGCCGACTAACCCCGGCCCGGCGGGTTTTCCTCTTATTCAGCCGCCGCCGTGTCGAACGCCCCGTCGGCGCCCGCCCGGGCGGGGAGCATGAGGGCGGCGATGACGATGCCCACGGCGGCAAAGGCCAGCACCATCATCACCGTTTCGAAGCCGCCGCCCGAGGCGAGAATGAAGCGCGCCGTCAGCAGCGCCATCGCCCCGATCACCAGGTTGAGCATGAACTTCACCGACAGCACCTTGGTCCGCCATTCGTCGGGCACGTAGCGCGACAGCAACGCGTCGGTGATCGGGATCTGGCCGAAGACGAAGGTCATCGCCAGCATCGTCGCGGCGAAAAGGGCGTAATCGGCCTGCAGCGCCATGACGCCGATCAACACCGGCTGGCCGAGGGCAACCGTCACCAGCACCGGCTTGATGGGGCGTTTGTCGATGATGTTGCCGACGAACAGTTGCGCGAACGCGGCGGTGGCGTAAACCGCCGCCGCCAGCATGCCGGTCACCGCCACGTCGACGGACACGTTCGGCATCGAGACCTCGAACAGGCGCGGGATGATGAAGGTCATGGCGCCGAAGACGAAGCCGCCGGCGGCGGTGACCAGCGCCAAGGACAGCAGCGCCCGCTTCCAGCCCGGGGCGAAGCCGACCAGGGCCTTTTCCCGGGCCGTCGCCTCCGGCGGCCGGGCCCGGCCCGAGCGCACGAAAGCGATAAAACCGAGCCCGATCAGGATCGACACCACCCCCGGCAGGGCGAAGGCCAGCCGCCAGTCGTAATCGGCGAGGACGAAGCCGGTGATCAGGGGCGCCGCCGCCACGCCCATGTTGCCCCACACCCCGTTCGACCCGAGCCGCCAGCCGACGTTGCCGCCGCCCTGGATGACCATGGCGATGCCGACCGGGTGATAGATGGCGGCGAAAACGCCGAGGACCGCCAGGCCGATGCCTATCTGCACCGGCGAGGTGGCGAAGCCGGTGGCGATGGAGGCCAGGCCGATGCCGATGAAGAAGACGGCGATCATGACGTTGCGGTTCCATTTGTCGGCCAGATGCGCGGCGAGGGGCGCCCCGGCCCCGAACAGGATCAGCGACGGCACGCCGTAGGGGATCATCTCGGCATAGGCCCCGTCCGCCGCCAGCCCGAAGGCGAGGCCGGCGCTGAACGCGGCCTTGGCGAAGATGAGCATGAACAGATGGTCGGTGAAGTGACCGACGTTCAGGAACAGGAGGCGGAGCTTTTGCGCGTTCAACGTTTACCAGTCCCGGAAAGGCAAAATTCTAGGGCGAAAGGGGGCCGAGTATCCCACCATCGACGGGGCCGGACAAGCTCAGGACCCGCTGGCTTTAGGACTTCGGCTTCGCGTCCTCGACCAGGTTTTCCATGCGCTTGGCGATGTTGGACGCCGCGTAAGCGGAAATCCGGTAAGTCCAGCCGCCCGTCCGGCTGGCGCCAGGTGATGCCGGGTTCCTGATTCTTGTTTTTGCCCACCCTGGTCGGTTTCTTCAAATCGGGGTCCCGAAAGGGTTTTTCGGCGTCTTTTTCCGGGCCTTGAAACCCGCCTGCCCGCCGTCACACCCGGCAATGTTGCCTACGGCGGGGGTGGGGGCCAACGCCTGGCCGAAAATCAAGCCCAAATAGTGGATCAGACAAGCGAAACAATAAACCGCCGCCGTTAAAAAAAACAAAATCAATGAGTTGACTGGACAATACGCGGCGAGGGAACTAAAAGGGCTCCCTTGGGCCGAACCCGAATAATAATTAGAATCCTTTAACACCGTCGCCGGTTCGGCCCCGTTGTCCCCGAAAAGGGGGAAACGGAAAACAAGGTTTTCTAGGGGGATAGGCCTTTGAGGCAAGCCACGACCCGCGGCTTTGTCGTTGCCATGCTCGGCGCCTTGGCGTCGGCGAGCGCCCATGCGGCCAGCATCAACTCGGTCTACGACATGAACCGGATGCTGTCCGAGCCGCATCCCCTGGCCGGCCAGTACGGCACCCGCTGGAAACCGGCGGCTGTCGCCCCGCCGCCGATGCAGGCCCCCGGCGCGCCCTCTGGTGCGCCGCCGCCGGGATCGCCGGCCGCCATCATAGCGCCGCAACTGCGCCTCGACCCGGGAACCTCGGGCGTCCCCGTCCACGAGCCGCAACCGGCCGCCCAGCCCAAGCCGCGATCGCAACTGGCGCCCGCCGCCGCGCCGCCCGTTATGTCCCCCGCCGCGCCGCCCAAACCGGCACCAACGGCAAAAAGCCGCCCCGGGGCCGTGACCAAAAACGAAAGCCGTGACTCGGGCGGGTTTATATCCGAAATCAAGATCGGCGCCCTGGCCCACGACCAGGGCCCGTTCAGCTCCAACAAGGAAGACGGCATCGACGCCCACGTCGAACTGCGCTTCGTTTCGCCGGATATCCTTAAACACATCGGCGCGCCCTATCCCCATATCGGCGCCGACATCAACACCTCGGGCAATACCAACTCGGTGTGGCTCGGCGTTGTGTGGGAGAAACAGTTCTGGAAGGGTCTGTTCGCCGGGTTCAGCATCGGCGGCGCCTATCACGACGGCGAAACCGACCAGGGCGAGGGCCAGGAAGACGAAAAGGAACTCGGCTGCACCCCGCTGTTCCGGTTGGGCCTCAACCTCGGCTGGCGGTTCGACAAGCACCATTCCATCGACGTGTTGCTGGACCACCTCTCCAACGCCAAGATCTGCGACACCAACGAGGGCCTGGAAAACATCGGCGTGCGGTACGGGTACAGGTTTTAGGGAGAACCCCTTCTACCTGATTAACCGTTCGTATGCGGCATGGGAGCCGACCCAGAACTAGAGCATGTTCCGACCAAAAGGAATCGGTGTTCAAAAACGGCCTCATCCTTCGACAAGCTCAGGATGAGGGGCGGGCTTGTGATCCGTTCTGATCGGAAACCGCTCTAGCAGCCTGCTAGCACCGGGCCTATCCAAAATCCATAAACCACAATTTACGGCCAAGCCTACGCCTTGCCGGTGATCTCGTCGCGCAACGCCCGGCGCAGGCGGTCGAACACCGGCGTCCACGAACCGGGGCGGTTCTGGCGGAACAGCCTGGCCGTCGGGTACCAGGGGCTGTCGTCGCGGTCCAGCAACCAGCGCCAGTCGCCGGGATAGGGCACCACCACCCACACCGGCTTGCCCATGGCGCCGGCCAGGTGGGCGATGGCGGTATCGACGGAAATCACCATGTCCAACTGCGAGATCACCGCCGCGATGTCGGCGAAATCGCGCAGTTTGTTGCCCAGGTTCATGATCAGGGCCTCGCACCCCTCCTCGGCGATGTCGTCGGCGGCCGGGCCTTGCTGAAGGCTGTAAAGGGTGGTTTCCGGGATCCCCATCAGTTCGATGAAGTGGTTGAACGAACACGACCGGTTGGCGTCGTTCTTGTGGATCGGCCGCCCGGCCCAGGCGATGCCGATCTTGCGGTGCGGGCTCAACGTCGCCGGCAGTTGCGCCGCGTGGGCGTCCGGCGCCTTCAGGTAGGGCACGGTGGCGGGGATGGTCTCCGACGTGGTGCCGAAGATCCTGGCCAGCGACATCATCGGCGCGTAGACGTCGAATTTCGGCAGCTCCGAACCGGCGTTGACCACCTGGCCGACGCCTTCGATAGTCGAAAACAGCCGGCTCAGCGCCGCCGGCACCTCGACGACGATGGTGCCGCCCCTGGCCTTGACCATCGGGATATAGCGGGCGAAGTGGATCATGTCGCCGAAGCCCTGTTCGTGGTGCAACAGGATGGTCTTGCCCTTGAGGTCGGAGCCATCCCAAAGCGGCTGCGGGAAATCGCGGGGCGGGTTCCGGTCCAGCTTCCACCGCCATTCGTATTCCTCGAAGCCCCCCTTGAGGTCGCCTTTCTGCAACAGGCTCAGCGACCGGTCCCAGCGGTAGCCCGGGTGTTCGGGGGCCAGTTCCAGCGTTTTATCGAAGCACCCGATGGCTTCTTCCGATTCGCCGGTGTCGCGCAGGACGAGGCCGAGGTTGTAATGGGCCTCGGCCGTATCGGGGGCCAGCTTGACGGCCTGGCGGTGGGCGGCGGTGGCGACCTCCAGCCGGCCCAGTTGCCTGAGCACGTTGCCGAGGTTGGTATGGGCGGCGGCGTTGTCGGGCCTGAGCACCAGCGAGCGCCGGTAGCACGCGATCGAGGACTCGAGCTTGCCCAGCGCCCGCAGCGCCACGCCCATGTTGATGTAAATCTCGGAAAGCTTGGGGTTGAGGAGCAGGGCCTGGCCGTAGACCTTGACCGCTTCCCTCAGTTCGCCCTTCTGGTGGTGTTCCAGCCCCTGGGCGAACATCCGCACCGCCTCGCGCTCGCGCAGCGCCAGACGCTGTTCGGGCTCTAGCGCCTGCCATTGGGCGAGTTGCTCCGGCGGTGGCGGGGCCGGGGCGGCCGGGGCGGCGGAGGTGGCCGGGGCGGTGGCGGCCGGAGCGGAACCGGGGGCCTTCTTCACCGGTTTCAGCTTCGCGGTCAGGGTGCCCCCCGCGGCCGGTTTGGCGGCCGGCGTTTCTTCCGTGGCGGCGGTGAGTTCTTTGGCGGCCATACGTTGGATTCTATCCACAGGGTGCGCGGGCCTCCGGATTGTATCACGGAACCCCACTGCGGGCTCCCGGAAACGCCATTGAACCAGCATCTTACGGGTTTATGGCCGGTATAGTGGATTTTTGCCCGGGGAACTTCAACCCCGGCGTATATTCCGGCGATCTAAAGAATATCGGCGACGCTTTCCGGCGGCCGCCCCAGCGCCGCTTTGTCGCCGTTGACGACGATCGGGCGCTCGATGACGATGGGGTTGGCGACCATGCCGGCGATCAAGGCGTCGTCGTCCAGGGCCGGATCGTCGAGGCCCGCCTCGGCGGTTTCCTTCCTGCGCATGATGTCGCGCGGGGACTTGCCCATCATCGCCAGCAGTTCCTTCAGCCTTTCGGCGCTCGGCGGCGTCACCAGGTATTCGATGATCTCCGGCTCGATGCCGCGCTCTTGCAGCAGGGCCAGGGTGTGGCGCGATTTCGAGCATCTCGGGTTGTGATAGATGGTGGTCATGATCCACCTTCCTTTTTAACCACAAAGACACGAAGAAAAAGGAAAAGACGGAAGCATTCCTTTTCGCGTCTTTGTGCCTTAGTGGTTCATCTTGTTTTTCCGCCGCGTGTTGATTTCCACTGTCGGCTAATTTTTCGAATACCCTGGATTTAAAGTGAAATCAAACGGGATCGTCACCATCCACGACCCGGCGCGCCACGGCATAGGAAAATCCGGCCCGCGCCAGCGCCGCCAGGTGTTTTTCGCGGGTCTCGTCCGAAGGTTTCCGGGTGGCGAACGGCCCCAGCCGCCGCCGTTTGGCCAGGGTAACGGCGGCGGTCAGTTCCGGGTCTTCGCCGCGCGCGTCGAGGGCGGCGGCGATGATGTCATCATCGACACCCTTTTGTTTGAGCTTGCCCCTTATCACGCGGGCCGAATTGCCGCGCCGGTGCAGGCTCTGGACCCGGGCCCTGGCATAGGCGTCGTCGTCCAAGAGCCCCGAACGCAGGAACCGGCGGATAGTGTCCTCGACCTGGGCCCGGCCCTCGTCCGGATCGGTGCCGTGAAAATGGGCCGAGCGGTCGACCTTGCGCGTCAGCACGCGCCTGAGGTTCTCGGCCGAGGTGGCGAAGCGCTGCAGGTAATAGAGGGCCGCGTTCTCCAGGTGCTTGGCCGTCGCCTTGCGGGGGCCGCGTTGTTTCTTCTTGCTGCCGGTCATCGGCGGATTTTGCCACGTGCCGGGCTGGCGCACTACCCTTCGGCGGCGTATATATCCGGGGATCGACCGCAAGCGAGGGAGGCCCCATGGGCGCCGTCAACTGGATCGGACTGTGGACGCTCTATATGCGCGAGGTCCGGCGTTTCATGAAGGTCTATACCCAGACCCTGGTGGCGCCGGTGGTGACGACGCTGCTGTTCCTGGCCGTCTTCACGCTGGCGATGGGCGGCAATACCCGGACCGTCGCCGGGGTGGCGTTCATGGAATTCCTGGCCCCGGGGCTGATCGTCATGGCCATCGTCCAGAACGCCTTCGCCAACACCTCGTCGTCGATCATGATCTCGAAGATCCAGGGCAACATCATCGATTCCCTGATGCCGCCGTTCACCGCCCATGAGCTGACCTTCGGCTTCGTCATGGGCGGCGCCACCCGGGGCGTCGTCGTCGGCATCGTCGTCGGCGTTTCCATGACCCCTTTCGTCACCCTCGAGGTCCAGCACCCGGGTTTCATCGTTTATCACGCCGTCATGGCGTCGGTGATGCTGTCGCTGCTGGGGACCATCGGCGGCATCTGGTCGGAAAAATTCGACCACATCGCCGCCGTCACCAACTTCGTCGTCACGCCGCTGTCGTTCCTGTCCGGCACCTTCTATTCCATCCAGCGGCTGCCCGAGGCGGCCCAGATCGCCGCCCATTTCAACCCGTTCTTCTACATGATCGACGGGCTGCGCTACGGCTTCATCGGCTACGCCGACGGTTCGCTGACGCTGGGCCTGGTGGTCATGGCCGCGGTCAACACCGGGCTTTGGGCGCTTTCGACCTGGATGTTCGCGACCGGGTACAAGTTGAAGGCGTGACCGCAAGACACATTGACACTATCAATGCCGATCAAGATACTGGGCCGCTTTCCTTGGCCGGAGGCCGTTTTTGCCGCCGCCGCTGATGCCGGAGAGCAGTTCCGATGATTTCGCCCGTTATGCCCACCTATGCCCGGGCCGACCTTGCCTTCGACAGGGGCGAGGGGGTGTACCTCCATGCCACCGACGGCAAGAGATATCTCGACTTCGGCAGCGGCGTCGCGGTGACCGGATTGGGCCATTGCCATCCGCATCTCGTCGAGGCGCTGACCGGGCAGGCGGGGCGGCTCTGGCATTGCTCGAACCTTTATCAGATCCCGGAACAGACGCGCCTGGCCGAACGGCTGGTCGCGGCCAGCTTCGCCGATAGCGTATTTTTCAATAATTCCGGCGCCGAGGCGGTGGAAACGTCGATCAAGATGGCGCGCAAATACCATGACGGCCAAGGCCATCCCGAACGCTACCGGGTGGTCACCTGCGAGGGCGCCTTCCACGGCCGCTCGCTGGCGACCATCGCCGCCGGCGGCCAGGAAAAGCACCTGGCCGGTTTCGGCCCCGTGGTCGACGGCTTCGATCAGGTCGGCTTCGGCAATCTCGGCGAAATGCGCGCCGCCATCGGGCCCGAGACCGCCGCCATCCTGGTCGAGCCGGTCCAGGGCGAAGGCGGCATCCGGCCGATGCCGCTGGATTACCTGAAGGGGCTGCGTGAAATCGCCGACGAGTTCGGGGTGCTGTTGATGTTCGACGAGGTGCAATGCGGCATCGGGCGGACGGCTAAGCTGTTCGCCCACGAATGGGCCGGGATCGAGCCCGACGTCCTGGCCGCCGCCAAGGCGCTGGGCGGCGGCTTCCCCCTCGGCGCGTGCCTGGCCAAGGAAGCCCCGGCGGCGGCGTTGACCCCCGGCAGCCACGGCTCCACCTTCGGCGGCAACCCGTTGGCGATGGCGGTCGGCAACGCGGTCCTGGACGTGGTCCTGGCGGACGGGTTCCTGGACCGGGTCGATGCCACGGCGCGGAAGCTGTGGACGCGGCTGGAGGAACTGGTCGCCGCCCACCCCGAGGTCTTTGCCGACGTCACCGGCGCCGGGCTGATGGTGGGGCTCAAGTGCGTGCCCGAGAATGCCACCGTGGTCGGCAAGCTCGCCGAAGGCGGGCTGTTGACGGTGGCGGCGGGAAACAACGTGGTGCGGCTGGTGCCGCCGCTGATCATCGACGATTCCCACGTCGACGAGGCGCTGGCGATCATGGAAAATGCCTGCGCCGAGCTAAAGGAGGCGGCCTGACATGGTTCCCGCCGGCAACGCCATCAGGCATTTTATCGATCTTCACCGGCTATCGACGGAGACGCTGAGGGACATCCTCGATCTCGCCGGGAAGCTCAAAGGCGCCTACGCCGAAGGCAAGGCCGCCGATCTTTTCGCCGGCAAGACGCTGGTGATGATTTTCGAGAAGCCCTCGACCCGGACCCGGGTGTCGTTTCAGGTCGCCATGCAGCAACTGGGCGGTCAGGTGGTGGTGATGAGCGAGGGCGAATCCCAGCTCGGCCGCGGCGAAACCGTCGCCGATACCGCCCGCGTGCTGTCGCGTTATGCCGACGCCATCATGATCCGCACCGACGACCCCAGAAAGCTCGACGATCTGGAGGCGCACGCCACGGTGCCGGTGATCAACGGCCTGACCGATTTCTCGCATCCCTGTCAGATCATGGCCGACGTGATGACGTTCGAGGAGCACCGCGGCCTCATCGAAGGCCGGGTGGTGGCCTGGTCCGGCGACGGCAACAACGTCGCCAATAGCTGGATTCACGCCGCCGGGCGTTTCGGGTTTACGTTGCGGCTCGCCTGCCCTAAGGGCCTCGGGCCCGAAGACGCGGTCATAAACTGGGCCAAAGGCGAAAGCGCCGACGTTACCATCACCGACAGCGCCGAAAAGGCCATCGCCGGCGCCGATCTGGTGATCGCCGATACCTGGGTGTCCATGGGGGTGTCCATGGGCGACGAGGACGCCGACGCCAGGCGAAAATTGCTGCAACCCTTCCGGGTCGACGGGGACCTGATGGCCAAGGCCAAGCCGGATGCGCTGTTCATGCATTGCCTGCCGGCGCACCGGGGCGAGGAAGTCACCGACGAGGTCATGGACGGCCCCCATTCGGTGATCTGGGACGAAGCCGAAAACCGGCTGCACGCACAAAAAGGCATCCTGGCCTGGTGTTTGGGGTAGAATCGTCCGATGAGCCGATTCCCTGGATTCTCCGCCTCATACCAAGGAGCGGTATTAATCGTCCTGCCCGTGTTGGTGCTGGGACTGGCGGCCTGCGAGACGCCGGTGCCCGAGCAAGGCCTGCCCGAGCTGACGTTCGCCCATCTCAAGCCGATCAAGCTCAACGTCGCCACCATCGAGGTCGTTTCCCACTACAAACAGCCCCTGAAGCCGCCCAACGTCGAACACCTGTTTCCGACGCCGCCCCTGAAGGCGCTTCGCCGATGGGCGTCGGACCGGCTCAGGGCAGAGGGCAAGTCGGGATCGGCGAGGCTGATCATCAAAAAAGCCAGCGCCGTCGAAACGGTGCTGAAGAAAAAAACCGGCATCAAGGCCGCGTTCACCAAGCAACAGTCGCACCGTTATGACCTGGCCGTCGAGGCGACCGTCGAAATTTTCGCCGGCGGCCGCCAAAGGGGCCGCGCTTCGGCCCACGCGACGCGTTTTTCGACGTTGAGCGAGGACGCCTCGATCAACAAGCGCCAACGGATATGGTTCGATTTGACCGAAGCCCTGGTCAGGGACTTCGACATCGAAATGGAAAACAACATCCGCCGCCACCTGGGCGCCTGGATCAGGTAGGGTTACTTTAACCGCAAATTCGTCGTCGCAAATGAGTCCATTTGCTCGGGATTTGCTTTACCCGCGCCAGAACGAGCGGCTGAACAGCACGATCACCGTAAACAGCTCCAGCCTTCCCAACAGCATGCCGCCCGAAAGCAGCCACTTGGCTTCGTCGGAAAGGGATTGGAACGTGCCCGAAGGCCCGACGATGGGCCCCAGCGCCGGGCCGACGTTGGCGATGGCGCTCGCGGCGGCCGAAAAGGCGGTCAGGAAATCGAGCCCCAACATGCCCAGCGCCAGCGCCAGCAGCGAAAACGACAGGAACCACATGAAGAAGAAGCTCAGCACCGAAACGATGACTTCGTCGGATATGGGGCGGCGGTTGTAATAGGGGATGAAAACGCCGTGCGGCTGCAAAAGGTGATGAATCTGGGTGCGGGCGGCGGCGTAAAGCACCTGAAAGCGGAAGACCTTGATGCCGCAGGTGGTCGACCCGGCGCAGCCGCCGATGAACATGATGAAAAAAAAGATCGGCAGCGCGAAGCTTCCCCACAGGCTGAAATCCGACGTCGCGTAGCCGGTGCCGGTGATGATGGAGACGGTGTTGAAGGACGCAAGCCGCAGGGCGAACACCGGTTCGAGCCCGTTCTCGAGCCACAACCAGCCAGCCGACATGATGACCACCGCGGCCACCATCGACAGGAACCACTGGACCTGTGAATCCGAGAACAGGGCGCTGAAATTGCCCTGCAACGTCCTCAGGTACAGCAGAAACGGCAAGGCGCCGATGATCATGAAGACGGTAGCGATGGAATCGATCCAGGCGCTGTCGAAATACCCGATCGAGCCGTCGGAGGTGGAGAACCCGCCCGTGGCTATGGTGGTCATGGCATGGGCGAAGGCTTCGAACCCGTTCATCCCGGCCAGCCAATAGGCGCCAGCGCAGGCCACCGTCAGCAAAAGATAGATGACGCCGATGGCGCTGGCGATCTGGGCCGTGCGGGGCAGCGCCTTTTCCGACTGATCGGAGCTTTCCATGCGGAACAACTGCATGCCGCCGACCTTCAGGATCGGCAGCACGGCGATCGCCATGACGATGATGCCGATGCCGCCCAGCCATTGCAGCAGCGCCCGCCACAGCAGGATCCCCGTGGTCAGGCCGTCGAGCCCGATGATCACCGTCGACCCGGTGGTGGTGATTCCCGACATCGCCTCGAAAAAGGCGTCGGTGAAGCCGAGCCCCAGTTGGGAATAAACGAACGGCAGCGAGGCGAAGAACGTCAACGTCAGCCAGCTCAGCGTCGTCATCAGGAAAGCCTGGCGGATCGACAGATTCATGACCCCGGCGCGGCTCGTCAGCGCCATGGCGACGCCGACGAACAACGTCACCCCGGACGAAATGGCGAAAACTTCCCAGTCGGGGTTGCCGGCGAGGAAATCCACCGCCGCCGGGATCAGCATTATCAGCGCCAGCGTCGCCAGCAGGATGCCGATGACCAGAAAAATAGGCCGGAAATCCATATGTGTTCCCCTGTGGTCACTGAAACCCGTTTAAGGACTCGCGGTCAAGAGGGAGGCTTTGAAAAAAAGCCTTTTCAGGCGCTTAGGGCGCCCTAGCCCGGGGAGGTTCAGGAAAAAGCCGCTTCGCCGGATTGGGAATTGCCGATCATGGCCAGAAACTCGCGCCGGGTCGAGGCGTTGTCGCGAAAGGCGCCGAGCATACGGCTGGTGACCATGAGCGTCCCCGGCTTGTTGATGCCGCGGGTGGTCATGCATTGGTGCGCCGCCTCGACGACCACGGCGACGCCCTTGGGTTCCAGCACCTCGTCGATGGTGTTGGCGATCTGGGCCGTCATCTTTTCCTGAATCTGCAGGCGCTTGGCGAAAATCTCGACCAGCCGCGCCAGCTTGGAAATGCCGATGACCCGGCGATGGGGAAGGTACGCGATGTGCACCTTGCCGATGATCGGCGCCATGTGATGCTCGCAATGGGATTCGAAGCGGATATCGCGCAACAGCACGATTTCGTCATAACCGTCGGTTTCCTCGAAGGTGCGCTGGAGGATGGTTTTCGGGCACGTGCCATAGCCGACGAAAAATTCCTCATACGATCGCACGACGCGGTCCGGGGTGTCTCTGAGCCCTTCGCGGTCCGGGTCGTCGCCGGCCCATTTGATCAGGGTCCGGACCGCCTCTTCGGCCTCGGCGCGGCTGGGCTTGTCGGCGACGGGTTCGATGAGGCCGTCCATATCGGGGACTTTGGCCTTATCTCCGTCGACGACTTTCAGGGTTTTTTCCGCGGTCACGGTCTTGTCCATGATCTTGCCTTAGTGAACCTGTCCCACCTGGTAGGGGCTGTCGAGGGAAAAGGCGGGGATGTTGACGTCGAAGCGTTCGCCGGCTTCGGTCTCCATCTGATAGGTGCCGACCATGATCCCCGAAGGCGTGCTGAGCGGCGTGCCGGAAGTGTATTCGAACGATCCGCCCGGCGTCAGCACCGGATGTTCGCCGACGACGCCGTCGCCCTGGACCTCCTGGACGTGGCCCAGGGAATCGGTGATCCGCCAATGGCGGGTCATCAACCGCACGGTCCTTTGGCCGTGGTTTTCGATCCGCACGTGATAGGCCCAGACGTAATGGCCGTCGTCCGGTTCGGACTGTTCGTCCAGATAAAAGGGCTCCACGGTGATGGTGATGGCTTCGGTGGTTTCGGCGTAGGTGCTGGGGTCCGGCATGCGGTTTCCGTTCGGTTTTGAAATTCAGGCTCAACAATAAATAGGGCCTTTGGGTGATTTTTCCACTCCTGGCCGGACATGCCAACGAAAAAGGTATGAATTTTCCGGAAAACGGCGGAAAAGGAGCTTTCCCCGGCGGTCCCAAAGGGGGTTATTCGGCCGCCGCGATGTGCTCTTCAGACCATAAAACAGTTTCCGGCGACAGGGACCGGCCCCGGTCCCGGCGTTCGGTTTCGGGCATCACGTCCATGTTCGGCCACAGGCCGGTTTCGAACGTTTCCGCATAGGGCAGGCCCGGGTTGACGGTGCTTAGTTCGCCGGCCGCGGCCGCATGGTCGTAGTCGAGGGCATGCAAGGCGATATCGATGCCGCCGTCTTCGGCGGTCAGGATCGAATACCAGCCCCGGGGCGTGCCGTCGTTGGCCGGCATGCCGATGGCGCCCGGGTTGTGCCATAACCGGGACCCCAGCGTCTGCGTGAACGGCAACCCGGAATGGCCGCCGACAACGGCGTCAACGTGATCATTCCGGGACAGGCGTTCGAAGATGCGCGCCTTGGCCGCCACCGGCGTCGAGGCGAATATATATTCCGAGATGTCCTCGTCGCCGCCGTGGATGACGGCGAACCGCCTGCCGGCGAGGGTGAACCTCAATTGCCGGGGCAGCGCCCGCATCCAGGTGAGCGCCTCTTCGTCCAGTTGCGAGGCGGCATGGGTAAACCAGACCTCGGACCAATGAGCGCAGGCGCTGCCCTGTTCGAACCCGCAGCCGCAGTCGGCGGCGTTGAAGCCCAGGGATTCCTCGCAGTTTCCCATCACCACCTGGATACCGGCGTCGCGGACCCGCTCGACGGTGGCGGCGGGGTCGGCAGCGTAGGCGACGACGTCGCCGGTGCAGATGATTTGTTCCGGCGCCAAGCCCAATTCGCCGGCCCGGGTCAGCATGGCGTCCGTGGCCTGAACGTTGGAATAAGGGCCGCCGAAGCACAGCACCGGGCCGTCGATGAGCCCGATATCTAAAACGGCCGTCATTCGGGGCTGCACGACGCGCCGCCGAGAACGCAGAACTTGGCGCAATGGGGATGATTGAGCTGAACCGTTTTCGCCGACTGGATCAGGCGCCGGCCCAATTCGAAGGCCGGATCATAGGGCAGCAGCGTACACGGGACGATGACCGGCTTCTCGGCGCCGTTGCGCTTGAGGATCATCCGCGACGACGCGCACATCATGGTTTCCGGTTCGACGCCCAGGATGTCCCAGCAGTTGATGGTGATTTCCGGAACGTCGGCGCCGGCGTCCATTTCCGGGAACAAAACCAGGGCCGCCGGATCGAAGGCGTCGATGGGGATGGCCTCGGCGGCGAACAGGCGGCCATAGCCCCGCCGCGCCTCGGCGTCGGATTCGTTCCAACAGGTGCGCCCGGCGACGGTCAGCCTGAAACCGTTTTCGGCCAGCCAGCGCAAGCCTTGGATCATCGGCCCCCAGGTGTCCGGGCCGCGGATCGTTTCGTGCCGGGCCTTGGTGAAATGGTCGATGGAGACGCGCAGCGTCAAGGCCTCCCCGAAGCGCTTGAAAATATCCGAAAGCCTTTGGCGCTTGTTCAACATCGGCTTCATGGCATTGGTCAGCACCAGCACCCGGTGGCCCCGGGCGAGTGACTCTTCGATCATGCCGGGCAGGTCCCGGTTCATGAACGGCTCGCCGCCGGTAAAGGCGATTTCCTCGACCGGCAGACCCGTGGCGTCGATTTCGCCAAGGTATTCCCGGACCTCGGACAGCGACAGGTAGAGAAGGCTGTCATTGGACGGGCTCGAATCCATATAGCAGTTCTGGCACGTGATGTTGCAAAGAGAGCCGGTGTTGAACCACAGCGTCCGCAAATGCGTCAGCGCGACGACGGCGCGCTCCACGCCCTCGGCGGTGACACGGGGATTCTTGAACTTTCGGGGGTCCAAGAGCCGCCGTTCGGTCGGTTCGAATTGGGGCCCGAATTCGATCTTGGATTTGCTGGTTTGCTCACCTGTCGCCATGGAAACTGTTTAGCCGCCCAAGGGAAGCAAGCCAACCAAAAATCCGGGTTTTCCGGCTCTCTGGCCGTCAAAAGTTCGTGAAGTGGCGTGACCCGGGGCGGGGCGCCCCGCGGAAAGTGAGCGGAACGGGGGCCCGATCGGCGCCCCATCGGCGCCAAGGGGGGGCCTTGCCTTGCGTGATTTCGGCCGATCGCCTATACCAAAACGACCCGATTACCCAGGCGGGCGTAGTTCAACGGCAGAACGAAAGCTTCCCAAGCTTTAGACGGGGGTTCGATTCCCCTCGCCCGCTCCAATCCCGTGGCCGGGAAAACCTTTGCAGGAGTTTTGCCGTGGCCGAAAACAAAGTCCCAGAGAAACCCGGTGACCGCCGCCGCGGCATCGACAAACGCTAGGACCATCAAGACGTTGATTCCGAACGGCGCTCGGGCGGGGAAAGGCGAAAGCTGCCGGACCGGCGCGGGCATTACCATGACTTCAAATACTCCTCCCCGGACAACGTCGAGGAGCTGCGCAAGTGGCTTGAGGCCAACTGCGAAGGGGATTGGACCATCGGCATCCCCGACAGGGAAACGGCGGCGAAATGGGGCAGCTACCGGGTCAGGTTCGATAACCCCGGCGACCTGGCGAAACTGGTGAAGATGCTGGGCGTCTACTGGCCGGACTGGTTGAAATAACCGCTCCCGCCTAAAACGCCTTAACAGGCTGCTGAAAAACCCATGATTTGGAGCAATCCCCCTTCGAGACGGACCTCCGGTCCTCCTCAGGGTGAGGTATTAAGGTATAGTAACTCCTCATCCTGAGGAGCCCGCGGCGCGGGCGTCTCGAAGGATAAGCCGCGAGCGCGAGTGAGCGTGTCGAAGGATTGTTGCCGCAAATCCACTTTTTCAGCAGCCTGCTAGTCGTCGCGGGCCATCCGCAGCTTCAATTCCGTATCCCTGAGCAGCCGCAGGTCGGGCAGGAAGTTCTCGCGCTTCAACCGGCCGGCGTCGTTTTTCGTCACCGGGCCGACGAACATCAGCTTGTGGCGGATGGAGTAGCGCGCCAGTTTGGGCCCGAAAACCTTCTGCAGCACATAGAACGTCAGGTAGTGGTTGTCGACGACGGCGCGGATCGGCGTTTCCGAGCGCACCACCACCTGAATCAGGTCGAGATTGAACAGCTTGTCGCCGTTGACCGGCGAGAACCGGTCGGGCCCGTCGGAGAAAACGAAGTCATAGGCGCGCTCGGGGATGCTTTCGTACTGGACGCCGCGGAACATCTTGTAGAAACCGTCCACCTTGGGGCTGTGGATCAGGTCGACATGGGGCCTGAGGTCGCCGGGCAGGTTTTGGCCGGCCTGCTTGTGCCAGGCCGGGTCTTCCTCCATCGAGGTGACGCGGCCCCGGGCTCCGCCCTCGGCCTCGTTTTCCCTCAGCGCATAGGCCAGGACCACGGTCGAAATGCCGGTGCCGAGCTCCAGGACCTCCACCGGCCGCCATTTTCGGACCTGTTCGTAAAGGGTCAAATAATCGGACATCGAAGCCCCGGTCACGGCCGACCCCTGGGCGTATTCCTGCATATTCGACCACAGCCCGGTCATCGCCCGCAGCCTTGCCCCGGCGCGGCGGTTGCGCCCAGCCACCAGGGCGTCGACGACGGCCTTGCGCAGACGCACCAGGGGCCCAAAACCGCGGGCGTCCATGTGAATCAGGCGCGCCTCGACGCCGCCGCCGGGGCGGATGTTTTTTTCCTTATCCATTCCTGTCGTCATTTGACCGCCCGCGCCACGTAACCGGAAGTGATGAAGTCGGTCCTGACGACGGCGCCCAGGATCATGGCCACCGGCGCCATGGCCAGCGCCAGCAAGACAATCAACGGCGCCGCCAGCCGGCACAAGGGGTTTTTTTCCTTGATCAGCCGCACCCCCAGCACGTTTATCGCCTCGGCCCACGAATTGCGCTCCGACACCGTGACCCCGGAAAAATCGCGGAGCAGCCATTCCAGGCCGTAACGGGTGAAACGGTAATAATCGTGGGGACGGTCGTGAATGGGAAAAATGAACGGCGTCGACAGGATCAAAACGCCGCCCGGCCCGAGGACCGCGTGGGCGGCCTGGATCGCTTTTTCGGGGGTGCGGATGTGCTCCAGGACCTCCGCCATGACGACGGCGCCGAAACGCTGCCCGCCGAAGTCATGGTCCGAAATGTCGCCGACGATGTCGGGGCCGCGGGCGGAATCGATGTCGATGCTCACCACCTCCAGGGACCGGGCCCGGACATGGGCGTCGAGCTTTTCGCCGATGACGCCGCCGGCGCCGACGTTGAGCACGCGGGCGCCTTCGGGGATTTGGGAAAATTCCCCCTCAAGGAACGGATAAAGGCCCTGGCGCGAAAGGATTTTGGAAAGCCAGACCATCCCGGCGCGGAATTTCTTAATCATCGATCCTTGGTATCAGTGATGGCGAACGACAGATACCGCCCGGCTTCGTTGGTCAGGTACGCCAACCGCCAATCGTGCTTGTTGCAGAATTCGTTGACGGCCTCGACGACGCCGTAGCGAAGCCCGCTTTCGATGTTTCCCGACGCATAATCATGGCCGGCGATCAGGCCGCCGTCCTTGACCTTCAACCGGCAGCATTCCAGCTCGTCCAGGGTATCGGCGTAGCGGTGGGAAGTATCCAGGTAGACCCAATCGAAATAACCGTCCTCGAAACCCCGCAATACCTCAAGGGAAAGCCCCCGGTGGACGGCGATGCGCCCGGCGTCGATCGGTTCCTTGAATTTATCCCGGACCGCCAGCATGGCCGTTTCGCCGAAGCGCCCGGAGTCCCAGATGTCGATCAGATGCAGTTCCCGGGGCTCGGTCACCGAAAGGATTTTCTCCGAATACCTCCCTTCGGCGACGCCGATTTCGGCGACCACGGCGTTTTTCGGGAAATGCTCCAACAGCCGGGCGCGATTGGCGATCAGCTTGGTGTTTTCGATGTGTTTTTCGTTCAGTTCCATGCTTGAGCGTAGCACACGAGACGCTTAAAACTCAGCCAATGGCTTGATCATGGCGATATGGCCGTCCACCCACCTTCCGTCGCCGGGGGTGCGGACGATTTCCCGGATTTTCCTGCCCGCGGCGGCGAAGTGATCGACCTTTACCCAATAGGCTTTCAGTTCGTCGAACGAAATCCTGTTTGCGTCCATTTTGGAAGGCTGAGCCCCGGCTCCAAGGGTCCCGTTTGCCAAGCGTCGAAATGCGGTTTTGGCGAAATTACCTGTATTTCAGCCACTAAAAAACAACTATATTCCTGCCTGGAAAAACAACCGCAACGATCCCAGGGCCTGGCTATCAATCAATGACCTTCCTTTTTCGTCAAATATTCGGCGTACCGGACAGTCCGTGACCGACCTTCTGAAGATCAATAACCTGCAAATCGATTTTGAAATCCCCCGTGGCGTCGTTCACGCGGTCATGGATTTCTCTTTCTCCGTTCGTCCGGGGACGATCGTCGCCTTGGTCGGCGAGTCGGGTTCGGGAAAATCGGTCACCGCCCAGGCGATCATGGGGTTGCTGCCGGCCAAGGCCCGGATTACCGGCGGCGAAATCCTGTTTTACGAGCCGAATTACTGGGGAGAACCCATCAACCTCGCCAAACTGAACCCCGAAGGCGAGCAGATGCGCACGCTGCGCGGCGGGTATATCTCGATGATCTTCCAGGACGCCATGGCGTCCTTTTCGCACCTGCATACCATCGGCGACCAGGTCAGCGAGGCGCTTTTCCTGCATCGGGACATCGGCCGCAAGGAAGGCCTGGAGCAGACCGAAAGGATGCTCGGCCTGGTCGGGTTCCCCAATCCGGCCGACGCCATGGGGCTTTACCCGTTCGAGCTTTCGGGCGGCCTCAGGCAGCGGGCGATGATCGCCATGGCCCTGGTCTGCCGTCCCAGCCTCGTCATCGCCGATGAATCGACGACGGCGCTGGACGTTTCGGTGCAGGCGCAGATTCTGAAATTGATCAAGGATCTGCGCCAGGAACTCGGCCTGGCGGTGCTGCTGATCACCCATGATCTCGGCGTCGTCGCCAATCTGGCCGACGAGGTCGTGGTCGTCCACCAGGGCAAGATCATGGAAAGCGGCGCCATCGGGGACATTTTCGGCGATTCCCGCCATCCCTACCTGAAGGCGCTGTTTTCGGCGGTGCCGCGGTTCGGCATGAAGCACACCCAGCGCCTGGTCTCCGTCAGCGACATCGATTCCGAACTGGGGCCGCTGATTTCCGACCGCGAAGAGTGGCCGGAAGAGGCCAACGACGGCCGGCCGATGCTGGAGGTCAAGAACGTCTGCAAAAGCTTCCGCACCCGCAAGGGCAGCTTTTTCGGGACCGGCAAACAGACCGTCGTCGAAGCCGTCAAGGACGTCAGTTTTTCGATCAAGCGCGGCGAATGCTTCGGGCTGATCGGCGAAAGCGGCTGCGGCAAATCGAGCGTTTCGAAATGCATCATGCGGGCCTATTCCCCCGATTCCGGCCTGATCCTTTTCAATGACCGCGGCAACATCGTCGATCTGGCGAGCCTCAAGGAAAAGGACCTGCTTCCCTACCGGCCGAAAATCCAGATGGTTTTCCAGGAACCCTTCAGTTCCCTGAACCCCAGGATGACGGTGTTCGACATCATCCGCGAACCGCTGGTGATCCACAACGTCGGCGACGACGCCAGCCAGCGCGAAATCGTCATGGAGCTGATGCGGGCGGTGGGTCTGGACCCCCGGTTCCTCAACCGCTATCCGCACAGCTTCTCCGGCGGCCAGGCGCAGCGCATCGGCATTGCCCGCGCCCTGGCCCTGAAGCCGGACCTGATCGTCTTCGACGAGCCGGTTTCCGCCCTCGACGTTTCCATCCAGGCGGAGGTTCTCAATCTCGTGCGGGACCTTCAGGAGGAGCTTGAACTGACGTATCTGTTCATCACTCACAACCTGGCCGTAGTCGATTGCGTCGCCGACGACATCGCCGTCATGTGCCAGGGCCGGCTGGTCGAGATGGCGCCCCGCGAGTCCCTGTTCAAGTCCCCCATCCATCCTTATACCCGGGCCCTCATGGCGGCGGTGCCTTTCGCCGATTTGAAAAAACGCCTGGATTTCGAGGTCTTGATGGACGGCCGGATGTCGGACCCCGCAGCCTGGCCCGGCCCGTTTACGGTCGATTCTTCCACATCCCGGGCCACATCCCTGGACTTCATCGAAGTCGACGGCGGACATTTTGTCCTCGCCTCGTCCGGGACCGAAGGCGAACAGGTTTTGCGGAGCGTTTCATGAACCGTCTATTGCCGGTATGGGCGGCGTTGCTGATCGCCGCCGCTCCCGTTGCCGCCCTGGCGGGCGCGCTCCAGGAAACGCCGTCGCTTGCCGGCCGCGTCGCCGAGGGGAAGCTGCCGCCGGTCACAGGCCGGGTTCCCCAGGCGCCCTCGGTCGTGGTCATGAACGGCAAGGACAAGACCCCCGGGCGCCACGGCGGCGAAATGCGTCTCATCATGGGCAAGGGCAGGGACGTGCGCTTGATGACCATCTACGGCTATGCACGCCTGGCCGCCTATACCAGCGACCTGAAACTCGTCCCCGATATCCTGGAGCGGTTCGAAATCAAGGACGGCCGCGAATTCACGCTCACGCTGCGCCCCGGGCACAAGTGGTCCGACGGCCATCCCTTCACCGCCGAGGACTTCCGCTATTACTGGGAAGACATGGCGACCAACAAGAAGTTGTCGCCCCTGGGTCCGCCCAAGAAGCTGCTGGTCGGCGGGGAGCTGCCGGAATTCAAGGTCATCGACGAAAGGACCGTGCGCTACGCCTGGTCCCGGCCCAATCCATTTTTCCTGGCCGGGATGGCCAGCGCGGCGCCTTTGTTCATCTATCGCCCGGCCCACTATATGAAACGCTTTCACGCCCGCTATTCGGACGCCCAGGAGCTGAAAAAGATGGCCGAAAAAGAGCGTCTCATGGACTGGTCGGTGCTGCATCAGTCCAAGGACCGCATGTATACCCTGGATAATCCCGAAATGCCGACGCTGCAACCGTGGATGAACACCACCAAGCCGCCCTCGCAACGGTTCGTGTTCGCGCGCAATCCTTTCTTCCACCGCGTCGACGCCGCCGGCCGCCAGCTTCCCTACATCGACCGGGTGATCATGAACATCAGCCTTCGCGACCTGATCTCGGCCAAGACCGGGGCCGGGGAATCGGACCTTCAAAGCCGCTACATCGCCTTCGAAGACTATACCTTCCTGAAGGAAAGCGAGAAACGCTACGACCAGTCGGTCCACCTGTGGCGCACGGTGAAGGGGTCCCATGTCGCCATTTACCCCAACCTCAACACCAATGACCCGGTGTGGCGAAAAATCCTCAGGGACGTGCGGTTTCGCCGCGCCCTGTCGATGGCCATCGACCGCAACGAAATCAACCAGGTCGCCTATTTCGGGCTGGCCCGGGGCGGCAACAATTCGATCATCGAGGAAAGCCCCCTGTTCCGGCCCGAATACCGGACGCTGTGGGCCGGCTTCGACCTGACAAGGGCCAACCGGCTGCTCGACGGGATGGGGCTGGACAAGAAAAACGCCAACGGCGTCCGCCTGCTGCCGGATGGCCGACCGGCGGTCATTACCATCGATACGTCGGGCGAAAAAACGGAGATCACCGATATCCTGGAATTGATCCACGACACGTGGCTGAAAGCCGGGATCAAGATGCTGTCCCGGCCGGCCCAGCGCGACATCTTCCGCAACCGGGTGTTTTCCGGCGATTCCAAGATGGCCGTCTGGTCGGGCCTGTCGAACGGGATTCCGACGGCGGATATGACGCCCGATGAATTCGTCCCCACCCGCCAGTACCAATTGCAATGGCCGAAGTGGGGCAAATTCGTGGAAAGCAACGGCAAGGCGGGGGAACCCCCCGACTTGCCCGAAGCCAAGCAGCTTCTCGGCCTGATGTCGGCCTGGAACAACGCCTCCGCTCTTTCCGAGCAGGAAGATATCTGGCGCCGCATTCTCAAGATCCACGCCGAACAGGTCTTTTCCATCGGCATCATCAACCGCACCCTGCAGCCGGTGGTCGTCAACAACCGCCTCAGGAACGTTCCCGCCGAAGGCTTCCACAACTGGAACCCCGGGGCCTATTTCGGAATTTACCGGCCGGATACCTTCTGGTTCGCGGGTAATGCCAAGGATCAGGGTTAAAACGGACGCCGCCGCATGATCACGTACATTATCCGCCGACTGTTGTTGATGATCCCGACGCTGCTGGTGATCAGCCTGCTGGTTTTCATCATCATCGAGCTGCCGCCCGGCGATTACATCGAAAGCTACATCGCCCAGCTTGAAGCCCAGGGCGAACAAGCCAATCCGGAACTGCTGAATTTCCTGCGCCAGCAATACGGCTTCGAAAAGCCGGCCTATGAACGCTACTTCGGCTGGATCACGGGCATGGTGCAGGGTGATTTCGGCTTTTCCTTCGAATACCGCCTGCCGGTGTCGGAAGTGATCGGCGACCGTCTGTTGCTGACCATCCTGATCTCCATCGCCACCATCATGTTCACCTGGATCGTCGCCTTCCCCATCGCCATCTATTCGGCCACCCATCAATACAGTTGGGGCGATTACGGCCTGACCCTGCTGGGGTTGCTGGGGCTGGCGACGCCGAACTTCCTGCTCGCCCTGATCATGCTCTATTTCGCCAATGTCGTGTTCGGGACCTCCATCGGCGGCCTGATGGACCCGGAATACCTGAACATGCCCTGGTCCGTGGACAAGGCGGTATCGGTGCTGGAACACCTGTGGGTGCCGGTCGTCGTCATCGGCACCGCCGGGACCGCCGGCATGATCCGCAGGCTCCGGGCCAACCTGCTGGACGAGCTCGGAAAACATTACGTCACCGCCGCCCGCGCCAGGGGGCTGCCGGGTTACCGGCTGCTGGTCAAGTATCCGCTCCGCGTCGCCATCAACTTCATGGTCGGCGACATCGGCCACCTGCTGCCGAGCGTTATTTCCGGCGCCGAACTGGTGGCCATCGTGCTGTCGCTGCCGACGACGGGGCCGATCCTGATCTCGGCCCTGCAAAGCCAGGACATGTACCTTGCCGGGTCGTTCCTGATGTTCCTGTCGATGCTGACGGTGGTTGGGGTGCTGATTTCCGATATCGCCCTGACTTTTCTGGACCCGCGCATCCGTCTTGACCAGGGGGCGGAACGATGACCACGCCCAACAACCCCGACGCGCCGCTGCGGCACTTCGTCTCGACGGAGCCGTTCGACCCCAAGGCGGCGGCCAAAATCGCCCCCGAACTGGAACGCTATTTCCTGGCCTCGCAGTGGAAGCTCATGTGGTGGAAGCTGAAATGGCACCGGCTGGCGGTTTTTTCCGGTCTTTTCCTGTTGGTGCTTTACGGGACCATCCTGATCAGCGAATTCCTCGCCCCCTATGACATCCATTCCCGCGATATCGGCCATATCTACGCGCCGCCGCAATCCGTTCACCTGTTCCACGACGGCGAATTCATCGGCCCCTTCGTCTATGGGATGGATTACAAGCTGAACATGGTAAAACTGAAACGCGAATACACCGACAACCTGGGCAATATCCAGCGCCTGCGGTTTTTCTGCCAGGGCGACGAATACGACTTCTGGGGCATCACCACCAGCCGCCTGCACCTGGTCTGCCCGGCCGAAAGCGGGACCCTTTTCCTGCTCGGCACCGACCGCCTGGGCCGCGACGTGCTGTCGAGGATCATCTACGGGTCGCGGATATCGCTGACCATCGGGCTGGTGGGGATCACCCTCAGCTTCATCATCGGCATGTTCATCGGCGGCATAGCCGGGTATTTCGGCGGCCTGATCGATACCGTCATCCAGCGGATCATCGAAATCATGCAGTCGTTCCCCCAAATTCCGCTGTGGATGGCGTTATCCGCGATCATGCCGCTGACGTGGAGCCCGCTGGTGATCTATCTGGCCATCACCATCATCCTGGCCCTGCTCGAATGGACCAGCCTGGCGCGCGCCGTCCGCTCGAAGCTGTTCTCGTTGCGCGAAGAGGAATTCTGCACCGCGGCGAAGCTGATGGGGGCGAAGCCGTCGCGCATCATCGGGCGCCATCTGCTGCCCGGGTTCATGAGCTATCTGATCGCCTCGGCCACGCTTTCCATTCCGACCATGATCCTCGGCGAAACGGCGCTCAGCTTCTTAGGTATAGGCCTGCGCGCCCCGATCACCAGTTGGGGGGTGCTGCTGAACGAGGCCCAGAACATCAACATCGTTGTGCTCTATCCGTGGCTGATGCTGCCGGTGGTGCCGGTGATCCTGACGATCCTGGCCTTCAGCCTTTTTGGCGACGGACTCAGGGACGCCGCCGATCCTTATAAATAAAACGTGAACTCATGGCTTATTTGTTTAAAAAAAACGTGTTTTCAGGCTAGTCTACCGAGGCTTGCATAGCGGCTTGAACCGCTCTGTGAACCCGTTCATAGAAGGCGCTCATAAACTCAATTATAAGCCTTCATGAGCGGACAATGAGGGAACCCAGGGAAGTGACCGAACGTCTTAACGCCAAGCGGTTGATGATCTACAGCCATGACACTTTCGGTCTTGGCCATCTGCGGCGTTGCCGGGCCATCGCCCATTCCCTGGTCGAGCGGTTCAAGGGCCTGACCATCCTGATCCTGTCGGGCTCGCCGATCATCGCCGAATTCGATTTCCGCGCCCGGGTGGACTTCATCCGCATCCCCGGCGTCATCAAGCTCTATAACGGCGAATACACTTCCCTCGGGCTCAAAATCGACCTCTCGGAGACGCTCTCGATCCGGGAATCCATCATCCGCAACACGACCCGGGAATTCGCCCCCGACCTGTTTCTGGTCGACAAGGAGCCGCTGGGCCTGAAAGGGGAAATGACCGATACGCTCCACATGCTCAAGGGCACCGCCACCAAGACCATCCTGGGCCTGCGCGACATCATGGACGAGCCGACGCTGCTGAAGCGGGAATGGGCCGGCCGCAACATGCTGACGGCGATGGACGACCTGTACGACGACATCTGGATCTACGGCCTCTATGAATTCTTCAATCCCCTGGCGGCCATGGACGTGACCCCGGCGCTCGGGGACAAGATGATCTACACCGGCTATTTGCCGCGTTCCCTGCCCAAGGAGCACAACTCGCTGGAAAAGCTGGAGATGGAAGAGCCCTACATTCTGGTCACGCCGGGCGGCGGCGGCGACGGCGCGGCGATGATCGATTGGGTGATGCGCGCCTATGAGGGCGATTTTGCGCTGCCTTTCGGGGCGTTGATGGTGCTGGGCCCGTTCATGCCGCCGGAGCTTAGGGCAGAATTCATGGACCGGGCCGCCAAATTGGACCGGGTCGAGGTGATTTCCTTCGATTCCCGCATGGAAGTGCTGATGGCGAATTCCGTCGGCGTCGTTTCCATGGGCGGCTACAATACGTTCTGCGAGGTTATGTCCTACGACAAGCGGGCCCTTGTCATCCCCCGGATGGAGCCGAGAAAAGAACAGCTTTACCGCGCCACCCGGGCCGGGGAACTGGGGCTGTTGAAGGTGTTGATCCCCGACGGCGACCTCGATACCCGGACCATGGTCGAGGCGCTCGGGAACCTGCCCGATCAGCAAAAGCCATCCCAGTCCCTGCTGCCGGGCATGCTCGAAGGGCTCGACCGCATCGGCGCCCTGGTGCGCGATAGCGTCGAGGACCAGGACGGGATCCAACGGCCGATGCGCGCCTTGGTATAAGGGCCGATGTCCGGCGCCGTCGTCTTTGTTGTCAAGGGTTACCCGCGGTTGTCGGAGACGTTCATCGCTCAGGAAATCATGGCCCTCGAACAGCGCGGGCTGGATATCCGGATCGCCTCCATCCGCCGGCCCACCGACGCCGAACGCCACCCCATCCATGACGACATCAAGGCCCCGGTCACCTATTTGCCGGAATTTCCCGCCCTGGAACCCCTAAGGGTCTTCAGGGCCTGGAAGAGGCTGCGTTCCCGGGCCGGTTTCCGGGCCGATTTCCGGGCCGCTTGGGGGCAATGGCTCAGCGACCTCCGCCGCGGCCCGAGCCCGGCCCGGGCCCGAAGTTTCGCCCAGGCCCTGGTCCTGGCCGATGAGGCGGGGCCAGGGGTATCCCGTCTGCATGCCCATTTCCTGCATACCCCGGCCTCGGTGGCGCGCTATGCGGCGATGATGCTGGACATCCCCTGGAGCTGTTCGGCCCACGCCCGCGACATCTGGACAACGCCGGCGTGGGAAAAAACTGAGAAGCTAAAAACCGCCGACTGGCTGGTCACCTGCACCGCCCACGGGCAACGGCACCTGAACGCCCTGGCCGCCCTGGCCGACCGCCCGGACGCGGTTGAATTGGTCTATCACGGTCTCGACCTGGGGCGCTTTCCGGCGCCGGATCGGGGCGTTTCCCAGCCCGACGGCGGCTCGGAAAAAGACCCGGTGGTCATCCTGTCGGTCGGCCGGGCGGTCGAAAAGAAAGGATACGGGACGCTTTTGGGTGCCCTCGGCCGCATTCCGGAAGATCTGCATTGGCGGTTCGTCCATATCGGCGGCGGGCCGCTCAGGGGCGGTCTGCAACGCCGGGCACGGGCGCTCGGCATCGGCGGCCGGATAACGTGGATGGGCGCCTGCGCCCAAGAGACGGTGCTCGAACATTACCGCGCCGCCGACCTATTCGTCCTCGCCAGCCGCATCGCCCCGGACGGCGACCGGGACGGCCTGCCCAACGTGCTGATGGAAGCCCAGAGCCAGGGGCTGGCCTGCGTTTCAACGGCGCTGTCGGCGATCCCCGAACTGATCGTCGACGGCGAGACCGGGGTGCTGGTGCCGCCCGGCGACGAGGAAAGCCTGGCCGCCGCCGTGGCGGAACTGATCGCCGATCCGGACTTGCGCGCACGGCTGGGGGCCGGAGGCCACCGGCGGGTGCGCGAGCGTTTCTCCCATGACCGGGACCTGGACCGGTTGGCGCGAAAGTTCGGGCTCCGGGCGCCCATGGTCCGGGAATGCGCCTGAACCGGCGGCGGGGCAACAAGAAGTGACGTCCCTGGCCATGATCCGCCACGGGCCGACGGCCTGGACCGAGGAAAACCGCATCCAGGGCCATTCCGATATCCCGTTGAGCGCCGGCGGCCGCGACATGGTGTGCGGCTGGCGGGTGCCGCCGGATTTGGCCGCCTACGACTGGGTGTCGAGCCCGCTCAGCCGGGCCCGGGAAACCGCGGTGCTGCTGTCGGGCAAGCAACCCGCCGTCGAGCCCCGGCTCAAGGAAATGAATTACGGCGAATGGGAAGGGCTGCGGCTTGCCGATCTGCGCTCCGAACTGGGCGACGAAATGGCGGCAAACGAGGCCCGGGGGCTGGATTTCCGCCCGCCCGGCGGCGAAAGCCCCCGCCAGTTGCAAGACCGGCTGCGGCCGTGGCTGGCCGAGGTCGCGGCCCGGGGAAGGCCGACGCTGGTGGTGGCCCATCACGGCGTCCTTCGCGCCCTCGTTTCGCTGGCCACCGGCTGGACCCTGACCGGCCGGCCGCCGGAAAAGCTGCAATGGGCCGCCGCCCACACTTTCCGGCTCGACGATAACGGCGGCGTCAGCGCCGAGCGCCTCAACATCAGCCTGGACAAGACATGAGCGCCGCTAGGGTTCTGTTTTACGTCCAGCACCTGCAAGGGGTCGGGCATCTGTACCGCGCCGCCCGGATCGCGCGGGCGATGACGGCGGCGGGGCTGGCGGTGGACCTGGTTTCCGGCGGCCGGCCGGTGCCCGGCCTAAACGCCGGCGGCGCGGCCCTGCGCCAATTGGCGCCCGTGCAATGCCCGGACGGGGATTTCGCCAACCTCCGCGACGGCCGGGGAAACCCCATCGACGAGGCGTTCAAGGACCGGCGCCGGGAAGCCCTGCTGGCGCTGTTCCGGGAAAGCGCCCCCGACGCCGTCATCATCGAGGCGTTTCCCTTCGGCCGCCGGCAAATGGGTTTCGAGCTGCTGGCGTTCCTGGAGGCGGCGGCGTCCCGCGATCCGAAGCCCGTGGTCGTCTGTTCGGTCCGCGACATCCTGCAGGCCAACAAAAAGCCGCAGCGCATCCGCGAAACCGTGGACCGGGTGAACGGGTTCTTCGATTTCATCCTCGTTCACGGCGATCCCGCCTTCGCCGCCCTGGAAGAGACGTTCCCGGCGGCCGGCGAATTCGCCGCCAAGGTCCATTACACCGGGATGGTGGCGGACCCTGATCCGGCCGGGGAACCGGAGGCCGGGGTTTTTGGCGACCGAGCCGGGGGCGAGGTCCTGGTTTCGGCCGGCGGCGGCGCCACCGACAGCGGCGCCCTGTTGCGCGCCGCGCTCGCGGCCCGGCCCCTGTCGAGCCTCAAGGACCGGCCGTGGCGGCTGTTGGCGGGGCCGAACCTTGCCGGGGACGAACGCGCCCGGCTGGTGGCCGCCGCGCCCGAGGGCGTCACCGTCGAATCCAACCGGGACGATTTTCCGGCGCTGCTTTCCCGGTGCGCGGTTTCCGTTTCCCAGGCCGGGTACAATACGGTGGCGGAGCTTCTCCGGGCCGGCTGCCGGGCGGTGGTGGCGCCTTATTCGGCCGGCGGCGAAACCGAACAATCGTTGCGCGCCGCCCGCCTGCATGAAAAAGGCTTGGCCCACGCGGTCGAAGAAGCCGCCCTGAATCCTAAGACCCTGGCCGCCGCCGTCGACGCGGCCGCCGGCGGGCCGCGACCCGACCGCTCCGGCATTGACCTCGGCGGCGCCGAAAACAGCGCCCGGCTGGTTAAGGACTGGCTCGGGAAATGAGTTTTACTTGCGCCCGATAAGCATGAAGCGGGTGTAGGACGGCAGTTTCCGTTGGCCTTCGAACAACAGTTCCGACAACGGCGCCTGCGCCTTGAAGGCGCCCAGGTCGTCGATGCAGTTCACGTGCCCGTCGATGCCGTAATAATTGTTCGATTGCAGGGTCAGAAGCCCCCCCGGGGGGATACGGCCGAACCAGTCGCCGATCTTTTCGACGTGTTCGCAACTGGTGTTGATGACGAGGTCGAAGCCTTCCTCGCCGTAGTCCAGGTCGACCATGTCGGCGGTCAGGGAGGTGAACTTGCCGGTGTCCACATGGGTCCGGTTGAGGCATCCGGCGACGGCTTCGCAGGTCGGGTCCTTGTCGACGCTGCAAACGGTTTCGATATCGAAACGCCGGTCACGCAGCAGCATGGCGCCCAAAACGCCGTACCAGCCGCCGAGGATGCAGACCCGGCCCAATTCCCCGCCGATGGTCTCAAACAGGGTATCGGCGAGCCATTTCTTCGACGTCACCTGGTTGCGGTTCAGGGCATGGCCCAGATCCGGCCCGGGGAAACGCTCGGCGGTTTCGCGGATATCGGCGACGAAGGGGCTGTCGAAATAGACTCCCAGCCCCTTCAGGATATCCTGGTAGAAACTGTCTTTGTTAGGGTCCGTACTCATCCAGGTCACGCCGCCTTGGACAGCAATTGCAGCGATTCGACCAGCTTGTCGCTGATCACGCGGGCGACGTAGGAGGCCACCATCGCATCGCTTTCCAGAAGCTCAATGAACATTTCCTTCTTGATCTGCAATGCCGTCACCTTGGTTTCGGCGCGCACGGTGGCCGTGGTGACGCTGTCGCTCAACAGGCTCAGTTCGCCCAACAGGGTGTGTTCGCCCCTTTCCGCGAGGACGATTTCATTGTCGCCTTCGAACAGGATTTTGACCTTGCCGTCGAGAATGACGTAAGCGGCTTCGCCTTGTTCGCCCTGGGTGATGAGGGTTTCCCCGGCCTTGAATTCCATCGGTTGGCTGTGGAACGCCAACAATTTCAACTGGTTGGAATCGATCCCGGCGAACAACGGAATGTTGGCCAGCACCGCGGCTTCGGTGTTGATGTTGGAAGCCCCGCCGTCGCCTTCTTCTTCCGGCGCCGGGGCGGCTTCGCCGGCGCCTTCAAGGCGGCCGTTGCGGATGGTCAGGATCTGGCCGAAGTCGCTGTTATCGGGCGCTTCGCCGGTGACGTAAACAAACGTCGTTTCAGGCAGAAGCTCGAACATTTTGCCGCGGATGCGGTCCTGGGTCTCCCGGTCCATGGCGCTGAGCGCCTCGTTGAAGATGACGATGTCCGGTTTCTTGATCAGGCTGCGGACTAAAACGACCCTTTGCCGGTCGGCCTGCGACAGCCTGGAACCGCCGACGCCGACCGGGGCCCCGGTCGCCAGGTGGATCATGTCTTCGGTCAGGCCCATTTCCTCCAGCACCTCGAAAATGATGTCATTGAGCCGGTCCTCGGCGTTGGGGATGGTGTGGTTGATGGTTCCCATCAACAAATTGCGCCGGGTGTTGAGTTTCGGGTTGTAGGCATCCTCGGCGAGAAAGGCGATCCCGGTCCGGGTTTCCTCGGGCAGGTTTTCCCTGAAGAACTTCCGCGCCTCGAGGATCTTGTCCTTCATGGCGTCGTCGACGAGGGCGAAGCGGTGGCGGTCGACGATCAACTCGAACGTCAACGTTAAAAGCAGCGCCCGTTCGTCGTCGTCGAGGCTGTCCAGGCCCTCGCGATCGGCCTGGATGGTCTGGTTTTTCAGTTTTTGGATGGTTTCATGGTCGAGGAAGCTGAATTCGTCGGGCAGCGGCTGGTCTTCGCCGATGTCGCCGAACATGTCGACGATGGTGCCAGCGAACTTCTGTCCGATCTCGGTAAAGGGGGGCTTGAGATCGAATTCCTCCAGCGCCGCCAGGACATGCTGGTTGTTGTGGAGGTTCTTGGTCTGAAACTCCTCCTCTACGGCCTCGCCGAACACCAGGTTGGCGGCGATGTCGGCGTTGGAATTGTATTGATCGTCCTTGAACGGATAGACCAGGCCCTTGTCGTCGGGGTTGGCATTGAGCCGGGCGGTGATTTTCCCGCGCGCCTCCATCAGCCTTGCCGCAAGCTCGGGGTGTTTTTCCGGATCCAGTTCCATGGTCTGCGACTTCGCGGCCAGGCTTTCATCCAGTTCGAGGGCATAGATGGCCTTCATCAGCCATGCCTTTAATTGGCCCTCGTCGGCCAGGCCCAGGGATTTGACGTCGATCCAGTCGGCGTCCACGTCGGCGGTGGTGTTGCCGGCGGCCTGGGCCTCCTTGAAGTCCCAGTGGGGATCGGTTTCGCCATCGCCGTTGTCGATGGGCGTGTGCATCAACCCGAACATCATGTTGTCTTCGATGGTGCCGTCGAAAATGTAGGATTCCGGCCCGATGTGGCCGATGGCCGAACCGGTGACGGATTCCGGAAGCGTCGAAAGGCTGGAATCGCCGATGGCGATGGCACCGGAGGTCGGAAGGATCAGCCTCGACATCAGGTGGGCGATCTTATCCCGCGAACCCGGATCGGTGACGATGGCGGCGCGGGTGCCGGGTTCGATCTTGAACGAAACGTCGTCCAGGGCCTTGACCCCGTCCTCGACCAGGCTGATGTTCTTGATCTCGATCGCGCCCTTAAGCCCGGGAAGGGTCTTGGGGCGGTCTTGCTGCAACGCCGGGTCGAGCATGTCGCTGGGCTGGAACTGTTCGATCAGTTGTTCGTACTTGATCCGCGAATCCTGGAGACGCTGGTAATACTTCAACAGTTCCCGCCACGGCGTCGTGAACCGGGCGTACGCCGCCAGCACCGCGACCAGGGCGCCCAGGGACAAATCGCCGTTGATGATCAGGACGCCGCCCACGGAATAGAAGATCAGCGGCGTTAGCTGGCTGAGGAAGTTGTTGAGCCCCTTCATGAAGAACTTTTTCTCGTACAGCTCGACCCGGATGGAGAAAATAACGCCCAGCCGGCGCGACAATTCGGCCAGCATGTAGCCCGACGTGTCGTTGGTATGGACGTCGCTGACGCCGAGGCACGATTCGCCGACCCGTCCGGCGAGGTGCCGCGCCTTGATCACCCTTTCCTTGCCCAGCGCATTGACCTTGCGCTGCATTTTCGGGATCAGCCACGCCTGAATCGGGACCATGGAAAGGGCGACAAACCCCAGGATCGGGTCTTCGGACATCATGAAGTACAGGATCGTGATCATGGTCCCGCCCTGGACCACGGGAACGGCGAACGATTCGCCGATGAAGAAACCAAGCGGTTCGACCTCGGCCGTGACCATCGCCGACAGCTCCGACGGGGTGACTTTCTGGAAGTGCCGCTGGGGGAAGCGGAGGATGCGCTCATAGAGCTGATAACGGAACCGCCTGAGCATCCTTTCCGACGACACGCCCTTGTAGGTGTTGATGGTCTTGGAAAACGAGATGTTGATGACGATCAGAAAGAACAGGGCGGCGCACAGCAGGAGCAGGTATTCGATCTGCCCAAACTCGAAGTCCATGTCGAAAAAGCCCTTCGGAAAGTCCTTGCCGTCGATGGCGTCGTTGATGATGATCTTCGGCAGTTTGAGCGCCATCAGCAGGAACGGAAACGAGCACGCCGTCATCGCCATGATGACGAGCTGCTGGCCCTTGCTGTTGCGCCAGATGTACTGAAAGATGTTTTTATCCATGATCGTGTCCCCCTAGTGGCCTGTATCACCTAAATTGCACCCCTACGACGGCGTCCGGAAGCCTCGGCAAGGGTTCATTTTTCGCCGCGGCCCCAGATTTTCCGCACCTGATCGGCCAGGGCCATGGGGTCGAACGGCTTGGCGATCACGTCCAATGCCCCCAATTCCCGATAACGCTTTATTTCCGACGGCATCGCCTTGGCGGTCAGAAAGATCGCCGGCGTGTTCTCCAGGCCGGGGATTTTGCGCATGGCTTCCAGCGTGTCGGAGCCGTCCATGCCCGGCATCATGACGTCCAGCAGGACGATGTCGGGGCCGAAGGCGGCGGCCTTTTCGAGCGCTTCGGCGCCGTAGGCGCACATCATCACCTCGATCCCGCCGACGGATTCGAGCGCCACTTCGGCGACGGTGCGGATGCCGGCATCGTCTTCGACGTAAAGGACCTTTTTCAACGTTTCGCCCATGACCTTTTCCCGCTTAAACGAAACCCTACACTCAATAGACGACGACGACGCGGATGTTTTCGCCCAAGGGCTGCGACAGGTCGAGACCGGCGACCTCGGCGCCAAGGACCGGCGATAAGGGGTTGACGGTCATGCCCATGGGTTTTTTTCTACACCATCGGGCGCTTCGCCAAAAGCCACCGCGGCGACAAAGGCCGGGGTTATGCCGTATAAATCTGTTAAGGATGGATCATGTTCGAGCTTTCAGACACCCGCAAGCAGCTCCGGGACGCGGCCAGCAAGCTGGCGCAAAAGGCGATCGCTCCCCGCGCCGCCGATATCGACCGGACGGAGGAATACCCCTGGGACAACGTCCGGGCGCTGACCGAGGGGGGCTTCATGGGCATGACCATCCCCGAAGCCTATGGCGGCCTGGGCCTGAATTACCTGGACGCGGTGCTGGTGGTCGAGGAAATGGCCAAGGTCTGCGGGGTGACGGGCCGTATCGTCGTCGAGGGCAATATGGGAGCCATCGGCGCGATCATGAAATACGGCTCCGAGGCGCAGAAAAAG
This sequence comes from Rhodospirillaceae bacterium, assembly GCA_002686255.1. Classification (GTDB taxonomy): domain Bacteria; phylum Pseudomonadota; class Alphaproteobacteria; order Rhodospirillales; family Casp-alpha2; genus Casp-alpha2. The sequence goes on along the minus strand of NZAZ01000143.1, from coordinate 10,338 downwards.
CTGGCCGCGGGCCTGGTGCTGGCCGGCGATAAGCCGGCCATCTGCATCACCGAACCCGGCGCCGGCAGCGCCGCTTCGGAAATGACCACCCGGGCCGACAAAAAAGACGGCGTTTACGTGCTCAACGGGGCCAAGCACTGGATCACCGGCGGCGGCATATCGAAACTTCACCTGATCTTCGCCCGCGTCTTCGACGCGGGCGAGGAGCAAGGCATCGCCGGCTTCATCTGCGTCCGCGATCCGGAAAACGGGCTTGAGCCCAAGGGTTTAACCATCGGCGCCCGCGAACCGGCGATGGGGCTCAGGGGCATCCCGGAAACGGAATTGTTTTTCGATGATCTTGAAATCCCCGCCGACATGGTGGTGATTCCGCCGTCGGGCATCGAGCGCGGCTTCGCCGGACTGATGAACGCCTACAACGCGCAGCGGGTCGGGGCGGCGGCGGTGGCTTTGGGAATCGCCCGGGGGGCCTATGACCTGGCCCTGGATTACGCCCAGAAGCGCGAACAGTTCGGGCGCCCGATCGCCGAGTTCCAGGGGCTGCAATGGATGCTGGTCGACATGGGCACCGGCATCGAGGCGGCGCGGTTGATGATCCTGAAGGCCGCCGCCGGGGCCGAGGCGGAAGGGGGGTCGGGCTTCCCCGACATCGCCGACGCCGCGCGGGCCAAGATCCTGGCCTCGGAAACGGCGATCCGGGTCACCAACGACGCCCTGCAGGTGTTCGGCGCCGCCGGCTATTCCCGCAACCTGCCGCTGGAGCGCATGGTCCGCGATGCGCGCATGTTCACCATCGGCGGCGGCACGGCGCAGATTCTGCGCACCGTCGTCGCCTCGCGGGTGCTGGGCCGCAAACTGCCGCAGACCCGGGACGGCTATGTGAAGATGGCCGAAAAGAGCGCCCCAAAGGCGAACAGGAAAAAGGACGCGCATGAATAGGGTCAGGGACAGCCATTACCTGTTCGAGCGGTTCGTGAGGCTGATGGAAAAATAAAATTAACCACAGAGGCACAAAGACACAGAAGAGAAAGAGGGAAGAAAATTTTTAAAATTACACCCGCCATGTGTGGGTAAATTTTTTATTCTTAAATCTTCTCGGTGTCTCGGTGCCTTTGTGGTGAGTAAATAATATCCACATGAATAGGGTCACCCATTAGGACCCCACTCACGCACGCTGGCCAGAATTCCCCGGCTGTGCCATTCTCGGGGTTCGGAGACGGGGAAGGCGGCATTGATGGATAAGGTCAAGAAAACCGACGCCGAATGGCGGGATATTCTTACCCCCGAGCAATTCGAGGTGTGCCGCGAAAAAGGGACCGAACGGCCGTTTTCGGGCGAATACGACGGTGGCAAGGAGAACGGCGTTTACGGTTGCGTCTGCTGCGGGCAGGCGCTTTTTTCGTCGTCCCACAAGTTCGATTCCGGCACCGGCTGGCCGAGTTTCTGGAAACCGGCGGCGGTGGGCGCGGTGGCCGAGAAAAGCGACTTCGGACTGTTTATGGCCCGCACCGAGGTGCTGTGCTCCCGGTGCGATTCCCACCTCGGCCACGTCTTCGACGACGGGCCGCAACCGACGGGCCGGCGCTATTGCATCAACTCGGCGTCGCTGAAGCTGGAGCCGGAGAAGGGTTGAGCCTTCGCCTCAAACCGGCCTGTAGACGATCCACGGCATGGCCGCGCCGATCGCCGGGAACAGCCAGGCGATGACCCGCTCCATGGTCTTCGACGCGATGAACGTCCCCCTTGTCGGCCGCGGAGGTTAAGGGGAGAAGGACGGTTTTCCAGGGCAATGACGGCCTTGGCGTTGACGTTGGCGCGAGCGCCGGCCCTGACCCCGTACCGGGAGAGCCGCGCCGGCGTCAATCCCGTTTCGGTTTCGGCGCCGGCTCCCAGGCCATGCTCCCCGTTGACGGACGCGGCCGGGAAGAGGCGGGGAGGTCCGCCAATTCCCTAGGGGGACCGACAGGGACCCCCAATGGCGGGGCGGGGTCGGCCAGGGGGGGGCGCGGGCGCGGCCTTGCCGGAGAGGTCGTTTTCGCCGTCACTGTTGGCGGTTGCGGTGGCGGTGGCGGCGCGGAAGCGGGCACCGGGGCCGGGGAAGGGGCCGGGGAAGGGCGCTTTCTTCGCGGCCGGCGCTGCACCAGGGCCGGGTCGCGCAGTTCGGCGATGCGCCGCCGGGCCCCGTCCGGGGCCTGGTAGAACCAGAACATCCAGGCGTTTTCGTTGCCGTCGATGACCGCCTGGCTGAGTTGGTTGAGGCTATCGTAGGCGCGGCCGTCGGCATCGAGCCGCCACCGGCCCCGCGCCACCCGGGCGGCATAGGGGCGGCCCTTGTAGGTGCGCGAAATCTCGAACCCCTCGGGGAAGCGGATGCCGTAGGTGGTATCCACGAAGCCGGGCTCGAAGCCGGAGCCGCCGGTTTTTGGCGTCGCCGGGCCGCCGCCGGAATCTTCCCCGGCAAGGCCCAGAAGCCGGCGCAGGAGCCGGTCTTCGGTTTCGCCGCCCTGGCGGCTGAGTTCGGAAAGCCTTGCCCGAACGTCCCGGGAAAGGTCGAGCCGGTCCATGGCGGCCTCCTTTCTTTGCTTACAACCCTCACGATTCTACAAAAACGGGGGATTTTTTAAAAGATTTAAATAGATAGTTAGATAGATAGATAGTTTTAGTTTAACTGGCAAACCGCTTTCAACCGCCCTGGTTTAGCCCATCAAAACGGCCGGCAAACTTGGAAAACCCCCGGGGGGCCAGTTTTCCTTCTCCATCGCTCCGTTGCGCCCGCGGCGCTCCGCGCCTTGTCGCCGAACCTTGGGTTAGCCCAATGGGCTCACAAGGCTCGATCCCCCTCACCGCAAGCCAATAAAAAAGGCCCCGGCAGGGACCTTGTTTATTGGCTGGGGCGGGAGGATTCGAACCTCCGAAATGCCGGTACCAAAAACCGGTGCCTTAGACCACTTGGCTACGCCCCATGGGATTGCCTGAATCGCCTGGAACATAGGCGCTAACGTTTAGGCCCGCAAGCGGGCGATGGGGGACGGCACTGGGGAATCCGGGGCGAAAAATTTTCGCCGCTCAGGAACCAATGGCTTTCTTGACCTGGGGATCGGACAGGGCATTGCGGAGCAACTGGACGGCGTCGTCGTTTCCGCCCTGGGCCGATACATCGCCGGCGGCCTTTTCCAGAGCCGATACCAGTTTCTCGATCACCGCCTCGAGCTCTTCGGCTTCACCGGCAAGGTTGAAAAAGTCATAAGCGGCTTCGCGGAGCGCCATATAGAACTTTGCCCCGTCGGCCGCATTTTGCCGGAACTCTTTTAGCTCGGAAACCGTGTGTCCGCCGAATGTCCGTGTGGCCATGACGAATCTTCCCCGCCATGAATAGGTCAATATTTAAAGTTAGAATAATTAACTTTTACGGGAAAGACTATTTAGGTGCCATTCTGACATCCTATCGCGGTTGGATAGAGGGCGATTTGGCCTTTAAATGCGCCGGTTGAGAAAATATGCCGTCAGTCATAAAACTTGGGGCGGTTCTGGCAACGAGGTGCGGGGGGAAAAACAAAGGAAAACAAAAAGATGAAAGAATTCTCCAAGAGCAATAACAACGACAGAAAAATCAAACTCATAAACCGCCGGATCAAAAACAGGACGTTCCAAAAAGAATCGATATGCCGCTGCTTTCCCGGGAAAATAGAATCCGTCCAGAAAATAAGAAACGCCAACGACAAAACCTGGGACGTGATCCTGTTTATCGCCCTGAACAACTATTCCGCCATGCCCGTCACCTTGTCGGACGTCTATCTCGGCACCGGGCTGCCCAAGCGCACGGTGATCCGAGTCCTCAAAAAGCTTGAAAACCTCAACGTCATCGAAAGAACCACCGACCGTAGAGACGGCCGGGTGACGCGGATCGGGCTCAGCGACTGCTTCGCCGCCGAGATCGACGACCATTTCCAGGATTGCCTAAACGAAGGCATTTGAGCCCCCGGCCTGCCGCCGGGGCGAAACCGCGATCCGCTTTACGTCCTCAGCGTCCGGGTTTCGTCCAGCAACGGCGCCGCCCGGACCCACCATTCGGGACGGCCTTGGCTTATCACCGCCGCCGCGCGCGCCGCGCCGCCGGCGTCGTCGAACAGCCCGAAACAGGTAGCGCCGCTTCCCGACATCCGCGCCAACAGGCATTCGTCGGCCGCTTCCAGAACCTTCACGACGTCGCCGATCGCCGGCCGCAGGCTGATCGCAGCCGCGGTCAAGTCGTTGCCGCGCCGGGCCAGGATGTCGGCCAGGGCCCGGGCCGACTCAGGCGCTCCGTCGAAGCGGGCGGGTTCGGAAAATTCGCCCTCGCGGGCGGCGAAGACCTCGGGCGTCGACAGGACCGCGCCGGGATTGACTAGGACCAGCCACGCCGGCGGCAGGGCGGGCGAGCGGTCGATTTCCTCGCCGATGCCGCCGATGAAGGCGGCGCTTCCGAACAGGCACGCCGGTACGTCGGCGCCGAGCTCCAGCGCCAGCTTTTCCAGGTCCGGCCCGCCCGCCCCGTCGACCCCCCACAGCTCGGACAGGCCCGTCAGCGCCGCCGCCGCGTCGGCCGACCCGCCGCCGATGCCCGACGCCACCGGCAGGCGCTTGTCGAGCCGGATGTCGGCCCCGGCTTCGGTCCCGGCGGCGGCGCCCAGGCGCCGGGCGGCCTTGAGGACCAGGTTATCGTCTTGCGTTCCCTTCAGGTCGTCCCCGTAGGGGCCCTCGATGGTCAGGCTGACCCCGTCCGCCGGCGCCACCGACACCCGGTCTTGGATTCCGGCGAAGGCGATCAGGCTGTCCAGCAGGTGATAGCCGTCGGGCCGTTTGCCGGTGACGTGAAGATAAAGGTTGATCTTGGCCGGCGCCGGGATGCTCGGGGGCGCCGGATCAGCCATCATTGGGGGTTTTCTTGGCGGTTTCCGTGTCTTCGGCCAAACTCTGTTTGAGCTTCAGGCGGAGCTTGGCGGTCAGTTCGTCTTCCGGGTCCAGCGACAGCGCGCGGCGCCATTGAAAGCCGGCCTCGCGCCGACGCCCGACGCGCCAATAGGCGTCGCCCAGATGGTCGTTGATGATCGGGTCCTGGGGCCGGAGCTCGACGGCCCGTTCCAGGTTGCGGACGGCGTTGTCGAAGTCGCCGAGTCTGTAATACCCCCAGCCCAGGCTGTCGATGATATAGCCGTCGTTGGGACGCAGGTTGGCCGCCTTGCGGATCATTTCCAGGGCGCGGTCGATATGGGTTCCCTTATCGATCCAGGAATAGCCGAGGTAGTTGAGCACATAGGGCTGTTCCGGCTTGAAATCCAACGCGTTCAGGAAATCGGCCTCGGCCCGGGACCACTGCTTGGCCCTCTCGAGGGAAATGCCGCGCGCATAGAGCAACGACCAATGCCGGGATTCTAGGGTTTTGATGCGTTTGAAGGCGCGGTCGTAGGCGTCGATGGATTCGGCGAACCGGTCGTGGCTGCGCTGGATGTCGCCGAGGCTGATCAACGGGCCGGGGTCTTCGGGGTGGTCGGCGGCCATGCGGCTAAGGTGCTCGACGGCTTCGTCGGTGCGTTCCAGGCGGTCGAGGATCGAGGCGATCCGGAGCCGCGCCGGCCAGGAAAACGCCGAACGGCGGTCGATGGCCGAATAAAGCTCCAGGGCCGGCTCCAGGCGGCCGCTGGCTTCAAGAATATCGCCCAGCAGAATCTGCATCACCGGGAACCGGGGCTTCAGGTAAAGCGCCAGCCTGCCCAAAACCAGGGCCGTTTCCTGGGCGTTCTGCTGGCGCAGCGAACTGTCGATGCCGAACAGCGCTTCCGCCGCCCCGTCCGACACCGAGAACACCTTGAGCGGCGGCTTGGCGCCCGTTTTCAGGCGCGCCAAGGCGACGTCGAGAAGCCGCGATCCCGGCTGCTCCTTGAGGTAGCGGTCATAGAGCGCCCGCGCCTTTTCCGTTTGCCCGGTCCGTTCGTAAAGCGAGCCCAGGAGCTGCGCCACCCGAAGCGACAGGCCGTTCTGGCTCTGGCTGACGGCGAGGAAATGCTTCTCCGCCTCGTCGTGACGCCCCAGCATCTCGTTGATCAACGCCGCGTGCATGGCGAGAAGCGGCTTCACGGCCTTGTCCTGGGGCTCGCCGGTCAGCAATTTCAGCGCCTCGTCCATTTTTCTCTCGCCGACCAGGCTCCACCCCCTGAGGACCGGCCCGACGAACTTGCCGAGGCCGTTCCCCGGCAAGTCCTTGAGCCGCTTATTCGCGGTGGCGAAACGGCCCCGCTTGATGTCGTTGACGGCCAGGATCAGGTGCGCCACCGGCGAATTGGGTTTGGCCTTCAACAGCCGCCGGGCTAATTCCGTCGCCTCCTCAATGCGGCCCTCGACGGCCATCAGGATGAAGGTCCGGCGCAACAGGTCCGGCGCTTCGGGGGCCTTTTTCAAGGCCGCGTCCAGGAAGTCGGCCGCCGCCGAAAGGTCCTTCCGGGCCTGGGCATGGCGGCCGGCGAGGTAATTGCCGCTCAGCGTCTGGCCCGGTTCCATGCGGTCCTTGCCGGCCTCCGCCGGCAGCGGGGCGAGCATCAGAGCGCCGGCGGCAACGCCCGCCGAAACCCCAAGGACTGATTTCCGCAATATCGAAAATTCTTTCATCACCGGCATTTTAAATGACCGAGCCCAATGAGTCACAACTACATATTGGGATAATTGGGTCCGCCGCCGCCTTCGGGCACCACCCAGACGATGTTCTGGGTCGGGTCCTTGATGTCGCAGGTCTTGCAGTGGACGCAGTTCTGGGCGTTGATTTGCAGGCGCTTGGCGTCTTCGCCCCCGGCTTCGTCCCCGGCTTCGTCATCGACGAATTCATAGACCCCGGCGGGGCAGAACCGCGCCTCCGGCCCGTCATAGAGCTCCAGGTTGACGCTGGTGGGCACGGTGTCGTCCTTGAGGGTCAGATGGTTTGGCTGGTTTTCCTCGTGGTTGGTGTTGGACAGGAACACCGACGACAGCTTGTCGAAGGTTATCTCGCCGTCCGGTTTCGGATAGTCGATGGGCCGGCATTCGGAAGCCTTCCTGAGCGCCGAATGGTCCGGGTGGTGGCCGAAGGTCCAGGGAACGAGGAAGCCAAGGCCTAAATTGTTGAGCCACATATCGATGCCGGAATAGAGGGTGCCCAGTTTGATTCCGAACTTGGCCAACGCCGGGCGGGCGTTGCGGACCCGGTGCAGATCCTTGTACGCCCAGGATTTCCTGAAGGCCCGCGCGTAGCCGGACAGCTCGTCGCCGCCGTCGCCGCCGCCCAGGATCGCCCGATAAGCGGCCTCGGCCGCCAGCATCCCCGTTTTCATGGCGTTGTTGGTGCCTTTGATGCGGGGCACGTTGACGAACCCGGCCGAACACCCGATCAGGGCGCCGCCGGGAAACACCAGCTTCGGGATCGATTGCAAACCTCCTTCGTTGATCGCCCGGGCGCCGTAGGCGACCCGGCGGCCGCCTTCCAGCAACGGCCTGACGGCGGGATGGGTCTTGAACCGCTGCATTTCATCGAACGGCGACAGGTGGGGGTTTTGGTAATCGAGCGCGACGACGAACCCGATGGCGACCTGGGCCCCTTCCTGATGATAGATGAAGCCGCCGCCGGCCGTATCGGTCAGCGGCCAGCCCTGGCTGTGAATGACGGTGCCTGGTTTGTGCTTTTGCGGATCGACGTCCCACAATTCCTTGATGCCGATGCCGTAGGTCTGGGGCTCGACGCCTTCGCCCAGGTTGAACCGCGCCATGACCCGCCGGCTCAGCGACCCGCGCGCGCCTTCGGCGAAGAAAGTATATTTGGCGTGCAGTTCGACGCCCGGCTGATGGTTGGGGCCGGGGGCGCCGTCCTTGTTGACGCCTAAGTCGCCGGTGGCGATCCCCTTGACGCCGCCGTCGTCGCGGTAGAGAACCTCGGCCGCCGCGAACCCGGGATAGATCTCGACGCCCAGCTCTTCCGCCTGTCCGCCAAGCCAGCGGCAAAGGTTTCCGAGGCTTAGGGTATAGCAGCCCTTGTTGCTCATCAGCGGCGGCAGCAGGAAACGCGGCATCGGCCACTTATCCGTTGCCGACAGTATCCAATGGTGGTTTTCGGTCACCGGCGTGGTCAGAGGCGCGCCCCGGTCCTTCCAGTCGGGAATCAACTCGTCCAGGGCCCGGGTCTCGATGACCGCGCCGGAAAGGATGTGGGCGCCGATTTCGGAGCCCTTCTCGACGACGCAGACGGTTAAGTCCCGGGACCCCTCGGCCGCCAGTTGCCTGAGCCTGATCGCCGCCGACAGCCCCGCCGGCCCGCCGCCGACGATGACCACGTCGAAGTCCATGGATTCCCGCTCGCCGGACGGTTGTGCTTCGGCTTCCGCGGTGGGGGCTTGGTCCTCAGGCGTCATGTCCAATTACTCGCGGGTTTCACGGCATCCGGTTCTCAGGTATGTTGGGCCATGTCGCCCGATTCGTCCATGACTTCTCAAGAATTGCTTCGTTGGTACGTCGAGGCCGGCGTTGACGAGACCATCGCCGACAGGCCGGTTGACCGTTTTCAGGAAAAAACCAAAGCCCCCGAACCAAAAAACGTACCGGCCGCCTCTCCAACCGCCGCCGAATCGGGCGGGGAAAAAAAGGGCCTGGCCGACGCGGCGGCGCTGTCCCCGGCCCCGTCCCCGTCCCCGTCCCCGCCTCCGTCCCCACGCGAGCCGTCTCCCGAGCCATCCCCCGGGCCGTCCCTTTTGCCGCCGGAAGGCGGTGCCGACGGCGAGGTGACGGCGGCCGTGCACCTGGCCCAGTCGGCCTTAACGGTCGACGAACTCCGCCGGGCCCTGGAATCTTTCGACGGCTGCGGGCTCAAGAAGACGGCGACCAACCTGGTCTTTACCGACGGCAACCCGGAAGCCCCGGTCCTGTTCGTCGGCGAAGGCCCGGGGGCGGAAGAGGACCGCCAGGGCCTGCCCTTCGTCGGCCCTTCGGGAAAGCTTCTGGACAGGATGCTGGCCTCTATTGGGCTTGACAGGACCGGGGTGCTGATCTCCAACACCGTGTTCTGGCGGCCGCCCGGCAACCGCACCCCGACGGCGCAGGAAACGGCGGTCTGCCTACCGTTCCTGGAACGCCTCATCGAGCTGGTGGACCCGAAGGTGCTGGTTGCGCTCGGCGGCCCGGCGGCGAAATCGCTGCTCGCCCAGACCGAGGGCGTCGGGCGGCTCAGGGGCCGGTGGTTCACCTATTCGACGCCGGGACTGCCGCGCCCCATCGACGCCACGGCGATGTTCCATCCGGCCTATTTGCTGCGCTCGCCGGGACAGAAACGCGACACCTGGCGCGATCTGCTGGATATCAAGAAGAAGCTTGTTTCATAGAAGCTTCCCTGAAAGCCGTCTCTTTTTGTCAATTCTCAAGACTTGACCCCAAAAGCCCGGTCGCGGGTTGATTTCCGTCCGCTTTACCCCCAAAAGCAGTCGCTATGCCGTCAAAAAGTCCTTGCAACGCGGGAGCCATCCACACAGGACATTCGTTGGATCACGGGAACGGGCTTAAATCACGCCGCATTGGGTAGCGTCACGGTGACGGTCGTTCCTTTGCCGACAATGCTTTTGATGTCCAGCGTGCCGTCATGGAGGTCAACCAGCGACTTGGTAATCGTCAGGCCCAGACCCCAGCCCGGCTCGGCCAAATAGGGATCGCCACCGACCCTGGTAAAAGGATCGGTCAGTTTTGGCAGTTTATTGGCTGGAATGCCCTTACCCGTATCGGCGATCTTCAAGGTGGTGTTCTTTTTCGACGCCTCCGCCGACACCGTGATCTTGCCACCCTGGGGCGTGAACTTGACGGCGTTGGACAGCAGGTTGAGAAGGATTTGCTTCGACGCCCGCTTGTCGGCGTAAAGGGGCGGCAGGTCCTTGGGAACCTTGGTTAACAGGTCGATGCCACGGGCTCGCGCCTTGTCTTCGACAATCCTCTGACACTCCGTGATAAACTCCATGGTGGATAGCTTCTCTTTGTCCAGGGATTGCTTGCCCGCCTCAATGGTCGAAAGATCGAGGATTTCGTTGACCAGCGTCAGCAGGTGATGGCCGCTGGACTGGATGTCATCGGCGTATTCCTGGTATTTGTCATTGATCGGCCCGAAATACTGATGGGTGAGGATGTCGGCGAAGCCGAGAATGGCGTTCAGGGGCGTCCGCAAATCATGGCTCATCGCGGCCAGGAACTCCGACTTGGCGCGGTTGTCCGTCATCATAGTAATTGGAACAATCAACGGCCTGATCTAAAGGAGGACCTGGTTCATCTGGTTGATTATATTAAGCGGCGTTTTTGCGGTATTGC
>NZAZ01000142.1 GCA_002686255.1 Rhodospirillaceae bacterium | reverse complement strand
TTCCGTGATCCACGCTGCATTGACTGCATTGCCCCACCCGTGTCGATGTCTGCCATGACGGGTATGTCGACCGCCTGTGAGATGTTCCATGCACTGTCGAGCACATCCTTGGTTTGGACAAGCCCAACGTCGGGCTTGCCCAACAGCGATCCAGCAACGCCAAGACCTGAAATCTGCAATGCCTCAAAATCGCAGGATGCGATAACTTTGGCGCTGAGCGCATCGTGGCAACCGGGTACTGGAACAGCGCGTCTTTCCTGAAGAATTCGGCGAAGTAACGTTGAGCGATTCATTGAATCTCCTATTCCTGTTTAGCAAAAGCAAACCACAACAAAGTTTGGGTGCGCGGGTACTTTATTACCAACCAGAAAAGTAAACTATCCCAAGATAAAGATTCGTTGATAAATAGCCGTTTTTAACTTCTTTAGGGATAGGAATTTGCTTTTAATAGATCCGGGGTCCAGGACAATTAGCGCCTCGAAACCCTGCTGTTGTCTTTATTTTATCACCCCAGTTATCCCTAATCCCCTCATCTCTTCTGTTTTCAATCACCTACACACAATTTGCTCCAATTAGCGACTATTTTCAACCACCAATACCACCCAACAGCCACAGGATGCCCTGCCATGCACTAAACAACGGCTCAGGCGATATCAGGTTCGCCCATACAAGCCATTTGTGTAAGGATAAGTCTGATAATTTATGGCATTTTTTTGGATTTTGTGGGGTTTAGATGATAGATTTCTTGTGGGCCAGAGCAAAAATCTGTATTCGCCTGGTCTCGATGCCCCCAAGCATAAGATATGTTTTGGGCGATCATCGTCATAATGAGAAGCTTTTTACTGACGCAAGGAGGAGTAAAAATGATCAAGCGATACTTTGTGGCAATGGTAGCCACAGCTATGTTTCTTGCTAATACCAGTTTTGCCGAAACTGACGTCTCGCATAACTGGAACGCAGAAGGTGAAGCCGCAGCACTTGCTGTTTTTAAAGCCACTTACGAATCTCTCGGTGGCACGTGGAAGGAATCGGCATTTCCCAAGACCGAAGACTCCCAGGCTTCGACCAAAACCCGATTCCTGGGTGGTAATCCACCGATGGCGGTACAAGGAGCCCTTGGGGGATCAACGGCTGACTTTGCAAATGCGGGAATGTCAGCTGACCTCTCCGCCTACGCTGCAAGCGGCAACTGGGATGACCTTTACACTTCGGGGATAGCCGGCTCTGGCAAACACGACGGAAAGTGGGTATCAATCCCAGTTTTTGTTGACACCGTAAACTGGCTCTTTACCAACAAAGGCGTCCTCGACGCTGCCGGAGTAAGTGAACCAACAACATGGAACGATTTTGTTGATTCCTTAAGCACCCTCAAAAACGCAGGTGTCATTCCCGTCGCTATCGGTGGTGAGGACTGGCAAGAAACAGTTGCTTTTGATCACATGATCCTGGCAGCTGGCGGTGCTTCCTTTTACGAGAACGTCATGAGTGGCGACCTGGATGCAATTGGCAGCGATGCGATGGTACAGGCATTTGCAAACTTTGCCACGATCCGCGAATTTACCGACGAAGGTAAAGCTGGGCGCAGCTGGAATGACACCAACAATCTCGTGGTATCCGGAAAAGCGGCTTACATTTTTATGGGTCCCTGGGCAACTGGTGGATATGCTGACATGGAAGAAGGAAAGGACTGGTCCTGTCGATTAACGCCATGGTCGAATACTGTAACTGCTCTAGCAGACGGTTTTCATTTCATAAAGTCTGACAACTCCGCTGACAAGGAAGCGCAGCGCTTATTTGCTGCAGCACTTACAGATCTCGATACACAGGTCAAGGCTGCCGCTGCCAAAGGAACATTACCGGCGATGAAGGGAGCCGACCCGGCAGAATTTTCGGGTTGCTCAACGAAAGCCGTTGATCGTATGAACTCGGGCGAAACGGCAACCCACTGGAATGCGCTCTCTAGTGGTCTCAAGAGTGCCCTTAAAGATACTGTTACCGCGTTCTGGAACGGTGATATGTCGCCTGCTGAAGGGCGAGATGCACTGCTTGCAGCCGTAAAAGACATCTAGTTCACGTACACGCCGACTAAATCGGGGTCCGGAATATACTTTTCCGGACCCCGTTTTTCTTCCATGCTCCCATGAAGGGATATTTGCAACAAAGGTTTGTGATCGCTGCGGCGCTCGCCCCTACCGTCCTGATTGCGGTCTACTTCATCTGGGGATTCGGCGCCGCCACAGCTTATCTTTCGTTTACTGATTCCGGCTTTTTGCCGAGTACAAAGCTAATCGGGTTACTACATTATCAAAAACTATTTTCCTCGGCCCGATGGTGGAACACCTACGGTAACATGTTCATCTTTGGTGGCATCTACTTATTTGGATGTCTTGGAATTGGGATTACCGTCGCCGCGATGCTCGATCAACGATCGCATTCGGCAATTGTCTATCGGACAATTTACCTCTATCCGATCGCTATGTCGCTCATAATCACGGGGCTTGCTTGGCAGTGGGTATTAAGTCCAACCACAGGATTACAACATTTTGTGCGAAGTTTTGGATTCGAGAATTTTGGACTCAATATCCTTGGTTCATCGGAGTTTGCAATTTATGCGGTGGCAGGAGCTGCCGTGTGGCATAGCACTGGATTAGTAATCGTTCTTTTTCTTGCCGGAATGAAGGGGATTGACACAGATCTCTGGCGAGCAGCCAGAATTGATCGAATACCCATCTGGAGAACATATACGTCGATTGTTCTCCCCCAACTTCGATCCGTTCTAATGACAGCAATTGTATTACTCTCTTTTAATGTAGTACGTAGTTTCGATATTGTTGTCGCACTGACTAAAGGCGGACCTGGCCGTGCATCCGAATTGCCCGCCCTCTACGCGTACGATTTTTATTTTGTCCGGGGCAACATTGGCCGTGGCTCTGCTGCAGCTGTAATCATGGTCGTCAGCATCATGGTCATCGTATTGCCTTATCTGCTATATGAACTGCGGAGTCGCAAACAGTGAAAACTTATCTCCGTCAACCTCTAGGCTGGGCGCTGGCCCACGGGGTATTGTTCCTGCTGGCACTCTATTCACTCGTTCCGCTCTATGTCATGGTGGTCGCGTCTTTCAAGTCGCTTGACGAAATTCTGCACTCTTCCATTATAGCGTGGCCGATGCTCTGGACAACGGCCGGCTGGGAGAAAGCCTGGTCATCCGCCTGCACGGGCCTGGTCTGCACCGGAATTCAACCGTATTTCCTTGAAACCATGCTGATTCTGTTCCCAGCCATGGTTGCCGCCATTGTGATCGGTGCGCTAAATGGCTATTTGATGTCTTTTTGGCGTTCTCGAGGTGCTGACATCCTTCTTGGCGCGTTAATTATCGGGAGCTTTATTCCCCTCCAACTGTTTCTAATTCCGTTAGCAATTACGATGCAGAAACTCGGTATATTCGGCAGTACATTCGGTCTTATCCTGATACACACCGTCTACGGGGTGCCGTTGACGACGATGCTCTATCGAAATTTTTACGTAACCCTTCCGCCTGAACTGGTTAAAGCCGCCATCGTGGATGGAGCTGGAGTTTTCAAGATTTTTCGTTCAGTTATTGTCCCCATGTCAGCTCCAATAACTATAGTAGCGGTCATTCTGGTGTTCGGTGGCATATACAACGACTATCTTTTTGCCCTGACCTTCGGTGAGCCGGGCAATAAACCGATCATGGCAGCAGTACTAAATATCATTGCTACTCAGTACGGGGTAGCCGAACACAATGTCAACATGGCTGCTGTGATGATTTCGGCACTGCCCACCCTTTTGATCTTTTTGATTGCAGGGCGATTTTTTGTAATGGGGCTGGCACACGGCTCTGTCAAAGGATAATCGATGTCTCTGAAAGTTCACAATCTTCGAAAATCATTTGGGTCGACCACGGTACTGAATGGAATTGATCTTGATGTACAACAAGGTGAACTTCTGGTTTTACTCGGCGCAAGTGGGTGCGGAAAATCAACCCTACTTCACTGTATTGCAGGGCTTGAGACCATTGCTGCAGGGAAAATTCTGATCAAGGAGAATGAGATACATAATCTGCCGCCAGCCGATCGAAATGTCGCTATGGTTTTTCAGAATTACGCGCTCTACCCTACCATGACTGCTGCTAGAAATATTACCTTCGCTCTGGAATGCGAAGGGGTATCAAAATCTGATCAGCGTAAAGCACTTTCCCGGATAGCCGGTCTTCTTAAAATTCAAGATTTACTGGATCGCAAGCCACGACAATTATCCGGAGGTCAGCGACAACGTGTAGCGATCGGTCGTGCATTAGTGCGAGAACCTGACATCTTCCTGATGGATGAACCTATGTCCAATCTCGATGCACAACTGCGACTGGAGATGAGGGGTGAGTTGCGGGCATTGCATGAAACTCTTGGTGCAACCATGATCTTCGTCACCCATGACCAGACAGAAGCTATGTCGCTAGCCACACGCATTGCCGTAATGGATAAGGGTCAGATACATCAAATAGGAACGCCATACGATCTGTACTACTATCCGAGTAGCCGTTTTGTCGCAGAATTTATCGGCACACCCCCCATTAATCTCGTATCGGGGACACTCCGTCACATTGACGATCTAACCATATTTCAAAATGATCACTTACACCTTGACCTTACTTCCTATCGTTTCTCTAAGCCGCCTCAAGACGGCAGCAAAGTCATTATGGGTATCCGACCGGAAAGCGTGATCCCGACTACCCCAGCGACACTGCCTGGGGGAGAAACAAATCTTGAAATGACGATAAAAGATGTTGAAATGACAGGTGGTGATGTATTCGTGCACCTCACCAAGGGTGACATGCGCGTCACTACCCGAATGCCGTCATCGACCAATATCAGGGCCGGAAATCAACTCGATATTTCATTCAGTCTGGAGGCAGTCTCTCTATTCGATCCGATTCGAGGGATCCGACTCTAACGAGTAATTTGCCAGATATGCTTCGATCACTTTAGCCACATCTTGCATATGTCGTGACGTGCCCATGGAAATTCTGAGATAAGCGTCACCCGCACTGGTTGGCCGCACTAAAAAACCACTGTCTTGCAGGGCCTGATAAGCACCACTGCCAGAGGCGCCGGTTTCTATTGGAAACCGTATCAGGACGAAATTCGTAACACTTGATATAACCTCCAAACCAAGGCCCCTCATCTGCCTGGCGAACCTTTCACGAACATCGCGGTTGCACTCAATGACATCTCGCAACCATTCCTGACAGGCCAGCGAAGCAGTGGCAGCGACCTGCGCGGCAGTGTTGGCGTTAAAGGGCGTCCGAAGCCGATCAATAGCATCAATGACTAGCGGATCTGCTGCAAGCCAGCCAATTCGAAGTCCAGCAAGACCGTACGCTTTTGAGAAAGTCCGGGTTACTACCAGATTATTCCGCTCTGCAAGAAACTCGAGAGCGGAGCTAAATTGATCCTCATGCATCGCGTATTCGGCATAAGCCTCATCCATATGCAGAATCACCTGCGGCGGGACGCTTTCGATCAGACGCCGCATTTGCGAGATACTGACGAATGTGCCGGTAGGATTATTCGGATTACAGATCGAAACGATTCGAGTTTTCGGTGAAATTGCCGACAAGATCTGATCGACATCGACAATCCAGTCACTCTCTGGAGCAGCGACCACCTTCCCACCTGCAACGATGGCGTGAGTTGAGGTCATCACAAAGCCATTCTCGCTGACAACGATCTCGTCTCCTGATTCCATGAAGGCTCGAATCAGCAGGGAAATAAGTTCATCGCTGCCATTTCCGCACAGAACATTATCCATTGGCAGATCATGTGTCTTAGTTATTGCCGCACGAAGCAAAGTCTGCTGGCCATCACCATAGCGACTCATCTCATCGGCGGCACTATGGTAGGCCTGCAGCGCTTCCGGCGCCGGACCATACGGAGATTCGTTGGATGACAACTTGATGAAGTTATTCTGTCCTGGCAACGACCCAAGCCCCTGAATGTAAGGCCGTAATGCATCAAGCACTGAACGCCTGTGCGGCATATTCGCGGAGGTATTACTCATCGAGATTCATGATGACAGACTTGGTTTCGAGATAAGCATCAAGTCCCTCCTCTCCAAGTTCGCGACCCCAGCCCGACTGCCCTTTACCACCGATCGGCATGGAGGGATCCGGATGATTATGGGTATTAATCCAGACTATGCCCGATTCAACTTCAGCTGCCATGGTATGTGCACGACCAAGGTCTCGCGTCCACACCGATGCAGCCAGCGCGTAGTCACTATCATTGGCCAATAGTATTGCCTCCTGCTCGTCACCAAATTCGGCAACGACGGCAACCGGGCCGAAAACTTCCTCTTGCCATAGATAATCATCCCGGGCTACCGAGGTAAAGATTGTCGGTGGATAATAGAATCCGGGGCCGTCCGGCATCACCCCACCCGTTGCTCGTGTAGCACTCGACATCTCGACCAGTTCATGGATAGTCTGCCGATGAGCAGCGCTGGCAACAGGACCGATTTGCGTGGTCGATTCGAAGGGATCCCCTGATTGGAGCTTCTGAGCTGCGTTGCAAAATTGTGTAAGAAAAGTTTCAGCAATCTCTCGATGAAGCAGGATCCTGGAAGCCGCAACACACGTCTGCCCGGTATTCCCAAATGCAGCATCAACAGCTCCAGCCACAGCGGCGTCCAAATTTGCATCGGGAAATATGATGAGTGGAGATTTACCGCCCAGTTCCAGCGTAAGTCGCTTGAGATTGCTCCGAGCTGAATGCTCCATTAACTCTCGACCCGTTTGTGTCGACCCAGTAAACGCAATTCTGGCAATATTGGGATGGTCTGCGAGCAACGTTCCTATGGCGGAACCGGGTCCGGGCAGAACTGACAGGAGGCCAGGTGGGACGCCCGCCTCGTACAGCAGTTCGGCCAGTCGCAATACACTTAGGGGTGTGATGGCAGCTGGTTTCACCACAACACTGCACCCCGCTGCCAAAGCGGGAGCTATTTTCCAAGCAGCAATAACAAGTGGCCCGTTAAATGGAACGATCGCGGCGACGGGGCCCACTGGCTGCCGCAATGTATAGGCATGATTGGCAGCAGGGCTGCTTAATGTTCGCTGAATACCGCTTATCCGAACCGCAGCGCCCGCATAGTACCTAAAGACAGAGGCAGCAAAGGGTATTTCGCCCAACAGCGCCTGTTGGTATGGTTTTCCCATACAAAAACTCTCCAGTGCGGCAATTTCCTGGGCGTTGGATTCCAACAGATTCGCGATCATCAACAGCAAATCTGCACGGTCACTGTTCGTCTTTCCCGTCCAAGCTGGATCGTTCATGACCGCTACTGCACCCTCTACAGCACGGTCGACTTGATCCGGGCTCGAATCAGCGACCCGGGCAAACGAATCACCCGTCGCTGGATCCACGAGGATAGTCTCTGTCCCACCCTGACTGGGCTCCATTGCATCACAGAGAAATGGTCCGAGACCACCTTCCAACCAGGGTGCCATTTGTTCCGTCAGTCTCTTTCTCATCCTTCCTCCACGCCTTTGCCACGCACCGGTGGTTCAATAATAAAGCGCCAGGGCGTCGGCATATCATGAGGCAAGGCTACCTCGATCAATCTAGACTCGTTTCTTTCAATTGCATTGCGAATCGCATTTCGTAACCCGCTCGGTGTATCGACAGTTTCAGCAGTCACGCCAAAACTTCGCGCATGTAAGACAAAATCCGGATTTACCAGATCAGCCGCGATAAACCGTCCGTCGAACCACTCTTTTTGCTGTCGATAGACATTAGCGAATCGTTGGTCATTAAACACAATGGCTATCAGTGGAATGTCGTATTCAATTGCCGTTGCCCATTCATTCGCAGTGTATAGGTAACCACCATCACCATTTACGGATACCACTGGTCGACCCGGGTTTGCCACTGCCACACCCAGTGCCGTCGCAAAACCATAACCAAGAGTACCTTGATAACCCGCTGTCACCAGCGAACGCGGTTGATATACAGGATAGCCATACCAGGAGCAAAAACCAATCTGAGTAATCTCATCAACGAGAATTCCGTTCTCTGGAAGTGCTTCTCGAATCGCACCAAGCCAGGGCATCTGGACAGAAAGATGCCGCGAAATTTCATCCTCTACCGTAAAACGAATCTTCTTAACATGCTCCGCCCACTTCGTATTACGGCCACTTTTTCTATTGTCAACAGCCTTCACCAAAGCCGCGGCAGTTACACGAGCATCTGCCTTTATTCGAATCTCGGGTGGGCCATGTCGATCGAATTCATCACTATCGAGATCAATCCGAATGATCTTCAAGGCCGTGTCAACACCCCAGTACAGCTGAGGATATTTTAGGCGCGTGCCAATTGCCAGTACGACATCTGCTTCCGCCCAGGCTCTCCGTGCGGCCGGAAATACCAGCGATAGCGGATTTCGGCTATCAAGAACACCGCGACCCGAGCGAAATGCTCCAATTGGAGCATCAAGCAGTTCGGAAAGCCGGGAAATTTCCGAACTGGCATCGAGAGCCCCGCTACCCACGTAGATCAGGGGACTCCTGGCTGCACAAAGAAGCTTTGCTGCATCGTCCACTTGACCCGCGTCTGGTGCTAACCGGGGCGGCCTGGCAAAAACCCCAGGATCGTCAACCTCAGTAATTCGCTCCATCACATCCATGGGCATTTCAACACTTACCGGCCTTGGTCGTCCCGAGAGCATTGCCGTCATGGCCTGATGGATCTTGGACTCGGCATCCTCAGGATTGTTGATTCGATCGGCCAATCGCGTCAGGCGAGATAAAATTCCAAGTTGATCAGGAATTTCATGGAGATATCCGGCGCCGGATCCAATAGCGTGACTAGGAATCTGGCCGGTAACGCAAAGCACTGGTGAAGACGTAGCCCAGGCAGTGGACAAGGCAGCCAACGTGTTCAGAACCCCGGGGCCTGGAACAACCGCGTAGGCTCCTGGCATTCCCGTGGATCGCGCATGCCCAAATGCCATGTAGGCGGCAGCCTGTTCGTGTCGTGGCCGCAGCAGGCGAATCCGATCCGGGCCTATCCGCTGGATGGCATCAAACAAATAATCCAATTGACCCCCGGGGACTGCATAAAGCGTATCAATTCCTGCAGACTCCAATGCCAATGCCAATGCCTCACCACCGCTGACCGGTCGAGCCAATCGGTTTTCAGTTCGTTCTGCAGTGGACATGAAGAGCTGCCTACCAGGGAGTCGGTGTCGGGTGGTTGGCACGCTGAACAATGGATTTTGGAATTCCAATACCCAGCTTGAACCGCCGGCTATGTCTGCCTATGCGAAGAAGATACCAGAGCAGCGAGGGCTGCAAAAAAGTGCGCACAAAACGTACTACTTCTGCTGGAGTCAAATATGCAGCAGTCGGAATTTGGCCGGGTTGCTGCGTGGTATCCAATCGGAGCATGCTGCCGTCCCGACTGATCGAATCAATAGAAAGGCGTATATCTGCCAATGGCGACTGGATCTGCATTACTTGATCTCCAAATATCCTGTTTTAGTCCTTCTTTAAGGTACCGCGAGCCTGTGCATCCTCAATTCGACGCCGCACCACATCTGCAACATCCATGTCATCTTTATCGAAAGGCATCACGAACTGTCCACGGTCATAAATTCGTCGCATGGAGTCAAAGGTACCTTCCATCTTGGCAGCCAAATTACGCGGCGGATTGCCCGGCGGAAATTGGTTGGCCGGAAAGATGGGCTGTTCATATAAACTTCGAAAAGCCTCGGTACGGACGTCGGCCCAGAGGTTGTGGTTGATCCGGGTTCGATGCTCCCGCAAGGCCTCAATATCGATGATTCCGGCCAGAACCTGTTCCTCCGGATATGGCGCGTAACGCATGATCATCCCGGTGTAATCGATCATCAGTGAATGCCCGGGACAAAATGCTTTGGGATAATAGTCGTAATCAACAGATCCCCAGTTTGAACCAAGCAGATAACACATGTTGTCATGGGCCCGGGTGCGCCGAGTAAATAACCAGAAATCCCATGGCTCCGAGACGCCTTCGACCTCTTGCATTGCGGTCGGATGACAGATGACCTCGACGCCATTAAAACCTAATGCCCTCGAAACTTCGGGGGTAGCGCCATCGTGACAAGTCATCGCCCCAAGGTTGCCGATCTCTGTTCGAATGACTGGGAATAACGTACTTAGATCAGAACCAAAAACCTCCGTATATGCATCCCACATATCATGCGGGCTGGTACCCAGTCCAAGCGACGGGTTAATGTGGTACTTGTGATAACGGAGGGCGATCTTTCCATCCGGCCCTAGTATCAGTACCGTATTGAACCAGCGATCTGGAAATTCCGGCACTTGCTCGATAATTCCGCCAGCACACAAGTAGAGTCCGTATTCACGTGCCTTATCCCCCAACGCCTCAACCTCAGGGCCGTCTGTAAAAATCGCCTTCTTCATCACATCTTCGAGCCCATGTTCGCCCTTACCGGGTGTCGTGACTCCCTGCAGCGCATATTCCGGCAACACGACCAGACGGACCGGCACCTCCCAGAAATAACCCACCCCGAAATCAATCATTCGGAGGATCCTCTCCAGGTTTGTCCCAATCTCAGTGCGGTCCATCGCCACTTTGATATGTGGCTGTATGACCAGAGCCGTGTATTTTTCAATTGGGTCTCGCATAACTTAGTCCTCCAAAAAAGAAAAGGCATCGTCGCCGGGTAGCACACCGAGTTCATCGAGAATAACGCGCGCCGTGATCGTACCCATTGCGGTAATTCCGCCTCCAGGATGGCAGGACGGGCCAGTCATGTACAGATTCTTGAGCGGGGATTTGTATTGACTGTAGCCCGGTAACGGCCGAAAGTAGCCCATCTGTGAGAGCGTACGTTCACCGCCTGTCGTATTACCATCAACAAAACAAGGGTTGGCAGCCTCCAAGCTGACCCCAGTATCATAATACGCGCCAAGAATATTATCCGCGTGCATATTTTCGGTGTGCCTCCGTAGTATCGGCAACATGACGTCGTGAGTATACGACTCTTTGATTGCATCCCAGGACTCGCCACTTCGAAGAACACTGGGAACAAACGTGTCAACAATCAAGGTGTGTTTTCCTGAGGGAGCTCGCGAAGCATCGATAGTCGTCCAGCAGGCAACCCATAGAAAAGGCCTTGTTGGAGCAACTCCTGCCACGATTTCTCCGTATTGCCGATCAATATCAGCGACCGAATGAAATATCCTTTGAAACCCACATGCGGTCATCTCTTCGCCATTGGTCCAGACAGGCGCTTCATTGAGCGCAAAATGCGCTCGACAAATCGAGACTCGGCCATAGGAGAATCGCCTGCAAGCATCAACAAAATCCGGTGGCAACTCATTGCTGTCACAGCAATCTAGAAAAGAGACCTTTGGCCCAAGACCGGTAACCACCGCTCGCTTAGCCAGCATTTCGGTACCATCGACAAGTCGAATCCCTCTACACTCCCCCTTCTCAACAATAAACTGGTCGACAGCCGAACCCGCCATCACCCGTCCGCCGTGCGCCTCGATGAGCCGGGCAAGCGCGTTCGGCATCATCTGTGATCCACCGCGCGGGATCGCACTACCGTAGGTATGTATTCCGGGAATCAGAATATAGAAAGATTGCCCCGCACATTCCGTATCTGGAAAAATCTGAGGTGCGAGCGCCCAACCAAGAATCGCAGCCCTGACAAAATCGTTCTCAAATTTTTCGTGCACGAACGCCCGGGAAGACAAGTTGAACTCTCGCATTCGAGCAAGCCCTTCGACGCTTTGCTCAAACGACACCGGAGCAAAACTTGGTGGATTCGGTGGAAAAAACATCGTTCGAATAAAGCCATCTCGAATTAGACCCCAATCATCGTAAATCTCCCGATATCTCGCAGCGTCTTTCTTGGAGTAGACGGCAATACTATCGCACGTTTTATCAACGTTCCGGTAAATCACAATTCCCGGTCCATCGGTATGAGGAAGACCAGTTATGTGATCCTCTTCAAAAAGATACTCAAGCCCAAATTGAGTCAGTTCCTCCTGCATTTCCTGAAAAGCCGGATTGGCGTGGATCCAAACATGAGAGGAGCCGTACAGGTCATGCTTAAATCCCGGCAGCGTTACCTCCCGGGTTACACATCCGCCGCCAATCCACTCATTTCGCTCAACCACACAGACCGAAAATCCAGCTCGAGCAAGAACAGCGCCACAGGCTAGACCATTATGTCCGCCACCTGCAATCAGAAACTCATAATCACCCTGCAATGTCTACTCGCTCCTTATCATCTATCCTTAACAGCAGATTTTACTTTATTGACGAGCCCACATAGGCAACAAGACTTTGGAGTAATTCTCCAAGGGGCCCCTGTCATTCCCGTCGTAGAGATCGAGGATCCAGCACCTGCTCCAAAACAGGGAACTGTTGGGAACTTGTCTATCTCATAGTAGGCTTTTTTTAGCCTGCCGAGAGATATGGAATTGTTCCCACAATATCTGTGTCGTCAATAACTTGGAAATTGCTGACGCTCCCGGCTTGCCTCGCTTGCCCAAAAGGTGCGTATTCTGGGTCAGAAACAAAGCTGTCTAAAGCTTCACGCGTCGGAAATTCGATAATCGCTATCAATGTACTGTCTTGTTCTTCCCCCTCTAGAGTGGAAATATTTCCACTGCGTGACAGGTATTTTCCACCATGCTTTTCAACTATGTTGTGGACATTGCTCGCATAGTCCGGAACCCAACTGTCATCTGTCACTTTAATGTCACCAATTAGAAATACACTCACGATTTTCTCCTTTTTCAAAAATTACACCGAGCAGTACTTCAGCTGGTGATGTCAATTAGTCAGCCGTTGGAAAAATCTCTATTTACTACAGCAAATCTGAACTGAAACTCCTCATAGGTGTTGACGTTGTTCAAGGGATGGGAATTTGCTTTTAGCAGCGGGGAGGGGTTTCACCTTCAATGTATTCGAAACCCTGTCGTTGTCGTTGCACATCACTCCTGTCATCCCTAACCGCCATTTTATTCCCTCATCTCTTCTGTTTTCAATCACCAACACACAATTTGCCCCAAGAAAAGTTTTTTGAAATGCAGAAAATGAACCTCTACCGACTCACTAGGATGGAACGATCCACGCCCCCTTAAGGCCAATAATCGAGATCGATGCACATAAAGACTCGAGGCCCAGCCTATTTAATGGCTTTGTATCCCCAATCATAGAACCCCGTACTGTGGAGAGGTGAAAGCAAGAGGTTACCAACAAAAAATCGAGTTGGAATTTCTGGAGTACGAACTTGTGGGAGGGAAGAACCGCAAACTCCTGTGATCCATCCCCGATTGAATTGGTTCGCCGCTATAGCCAGGAAATTGCTGTGGAATTTTTCGACCGTCCTGGCGAATGCAGCGACCTTGGAAATCACACTCCACTAACTGAAGTCAGTTCTAATTTACGATGACAGGGAGCTTTTGGTCTCGTCGACCGGCTAGTTTCCCCATAGGAGGGTAAACGGGTTTTCTAGTTCGGATCTTCAATTTACCAAGGGCCGCTTTTGCCGCAATTTCGAACTCCCGTGGAAACTCCTGGCAGTCTCTCTCAAAATATTCGCCGTTTTCCCGATAGGCCTTCGCCTGACACCCACTTCCATGTAAAAGGACGTAGGGACACGTGAGACAGTCTTTCAGGAGCACACTGTCGATACGACCCCGCCAGCGATCGACAACTGTATCGAAGTATTCGACCTTTGGGAAAAAGGTACCGATAGCATTATCTGAGTCATCCGATACATCCCAACAGGCGTACAACAAACCCCTGGGATCCAAGGTATACATGCTGGTGTACGCACCACAGTAAAGTCCACGATATTGTAAGGGTTTGTTCTCATTAAGCGCCTGAGTTAGTTGGTGTCGAAAATCGGGGAGATAGTCCGAATTAAACAGAACATTACCCGTATCTGCTTCATTACAAGCCTCCGTATGGACATCCAAAACTCTATCGAACAACTCACCAGGCTCAAATAACGCACCAGTCTTCATCACAGTGTTGTCTGTTACAGCTGCCAGATACAAAGAGAAGTCGTAGTCGTAAAACTTTCGTTGCTGCAAGATCTCTGTCAACTCGGGGAGATCAAATATGTTGGTACGGTCTGTATTCACACGACAAACGATCGGAATACCGCGCTTCAGAGCCCATTCAACATTTTCGATGATTCCCCAGAATGTTTGTTTCTTACCCAACCCCACCCGGCGGCGATCGTGAATTTCAGGACCACCATCTAAGGTCACTTGAATGCCGCTGATGTGCTCAGGGTCAAATACATCATCGAAATCACGCCATTCCGCACCATTCGAAATACAGTGCACTGGGGTGCTTCGGTCGCGAGCCCAGCGCAAGAGGCGTCTCGCTCGAACAGCATTTGCTTGGATGAACGGTTCACCACCATACAACGTGATGTCATCACTTGGCGTTGCCTCCATGAACGAGAGCGCACTATCCAGCATCTCATCGCTCATCCCGTGGTCAAGATGGCCGCGGCCCTTCCTCTGGGTGGTGCGTTGCGCACAGTATGTACATCGAAAGTTACAGTCGTAGCTGAGGATGATTGTGTAAGTCGGCTTAATGACCTGGCTGGTTCGTAGTTTCTGTGCGCGTTCTGAGACAATAGCCTGCTCTTCTAAACTTGTTTTGGTGGTGATATAACCTCGTTTTGCCAGATGTTTGATTACGTCCGAGGACGGAGGAGGTCCGTTAAGGCCACGTTGCACCCACTCAAACGTCAACTTATCAACCGAATCCACAGCTCCACTATATCCGTGTACAAGCATCCATTGGTCGGATTCCTCAGAAACGACTGAAATCGAGTAATCACTGTTCCTGAGTGAAAGCTGAGGAAAAATTCGTTTTGATGAGAACATCCTTTTTGGCTCTTTCCTGAATTCTGTGGGCACGAAGTGCAAATCTGAGGTCATCTTATCATCAATCTAGCAACAGTAGTTGAGTCTGTGGATCCTGTGGGAAAGGGGAGGAAATTGGTGGGTAACAGAGAGCGTAGCGATTCTGTTATCCACGGGTTTCCCCTGTTCTCCAGGAGGGAGATTTCCACAGGTCCACAGGCACTGAATAAAGAAACCTATACCATGGAACAAACCTCACTTTTTACCGCTGCACTCGGGCTCCAGCATCCGTGGGAGGTGATCGATGTGCAATTCTCCGGGAAAGAGCGTCGAATCGATTTTGAGGTGGCTTTTGAAGCGGGTAGCAAGTTCACTTGTGCCGCTTGTGCAGCAGAGGCGCAGCCTGTACATGACACTCTGCCAATCGATGCCAGTTGCACGGGTACAAGAGCTATTGGGTGTTCGTGGCAATGACCGAATCTGGGGGATTTTGAGCCATTACATCCCACAAGCTCGAGAGAAAGAGGACTACTCCAAAGTGAAAAATGTGGGTCTCGATGAGACAGCCTCCAAGCGAGGGCATGTCTACATCAGTCTCTTCCATGATATGGATGAAGGTCGCATCCTCTTCGCTACAGTGGAGCTCTTGGACATGTCAATGGAGATGTTCTGGATGTTTTCAGCACACCCGCCATGTACCTCTAGGTCATCAGCAAACTCTTCGACTACCTGAGCTTATCAATTGTACTTCCCGAAATTTTCGGACCCCCCCCAATTGGTACGTCCACATCAAGCTTACATTTCAATCTAATAGCACATTTATTGCAGCCCTGGTTCTTACAGGAACACCCCCCCCCGGCTACTTGTTCGAGTTGGTCGTCACTGAGAACCTCAAGCTGATAGTCCGCAGGATTAAGTGGAATCACCATGCAGACCTCATCGGGCATCTCAGCCACCACCTTGACCGAGATACTTCTTTCGCCAAGAGTGGCTTCTGGGTCGAGAGCTTTCAGTTCGGCTTCTATAGTACTTTGCGGTTTATCTATCAGACGCTGCTTGAAGTCCTGATCAGCCCAAGCTTTGCGAATTAAATAAGTTTCGAACTTCTTGCGCTCCAAAAGCTCGTCTTGCTCATCTGTATAGGTCGGCTCGTCAACCATGTCAGTTCTCTCCGTTCTAATCTCTTCAGACGTGCAATGCACGTTTTCAAGGTAGGGTGAATCGTCAACTTAGAAACAAATCCACTATCTACCAGAACAGATCTGCTGTCAAGAAGAATTATGCTCTGTTGATTAACGAGAGAAACAACTTTTGGAATACCAATATAGAGAGCTATTGTAGTTAGGAGGGTCCCTGATGGCATTTGTTAAGCGGGAAAATAATCGAACCTCGTCCGTTTGGTGTGGGATCCCTTTCCTTGCTAGTCGGGGCTTCAACAGAGCCGCCATGCACTGGTGAATTTTCTGTACACCCTTGAGCGGCCGCACCCAGACCTTGAACTCAATAATCTGATCGTTCTCATCCCAGCGGATATGATCCTCTCCGTAGAAGAACTCTCTTCAGACTACTTAAGCAACTGCTTTACTGCGCAGGGACGGGGTGGGTAATCAGTTATCGGGAGCCGTGAAGATTTCAAAATCCTCAAGGGTATCGGCTACCGCCGCTTCGAGAATACGCTCGCCATGGGCCACACTGGCTAACCCTGGATTGGAGCCGATACGCCCGTCCGGATAGCAACGCCGGAAATCGGCCGCATCCCGGATCGGCCCATCAGCGGCGGGAGTGGGACTGAGGGTCACGTCTTTGACCGCCTCGGGGTGGGCGAACCAACTGAGGGACACCTCCGAAGGTGTGGCGTGGCTGCCCTCAGCGTCACCAAACAGTTCGCGCGACAGCGCTTCGACCCGTTGGCCGGCGTACCAGTTGCGCAGTTTCAGCCGCGGCGCAGGGGCGTTAGTGCCGGCAAAACTGGTACTGGACCAGATCTCTGAGAAAGCGGCATTCACCGTTGCGATGTTACCGCCATGGCCATTGAGAAAATAGACGTGGGTGAAGCCGTGACACAGCAGCGACTCGGTGACATCCCGCACCAACGCCAGCAGTGTCGAGGGTCGTAACGCAATTGTGCCCGGAAATGCGAGGTGATGCTGAGCCATCCCCACTGCCAGAGTAGGTCCGATCAGCACGGTGATGCGTTTCGCCAATTCAGTTGCCACCGCAGTCGGACAAATGGCATCGGTGCCGATGAGCCCGTTGGGGCCATGTTGCTCGGTCGAGCCAATGGGCACGATCACGGCGGTGGATGAACGCAGGTAGGCCTCGACCTCAGGCCAGGCAGCCAGTTGTAGCAGCATGAGTGCTCTCCTCGAGTAACAATCCCACAGGCACAACGCATGGGTGAACCAGCGTGGCGACCGCGACATTGGGCGGCCGAACCTAACTCATCCGTCAGCGCTAGGCGAAGATCGTCTTGACTCTCCCCGGTCGTGATGGTGTAAACAGCAGCGACTCAACAGCTGCAAAACTCAGTAGGGACCCAACACTCCGTGCCGTCTGGCGTCGGCGCTCTTCATATGATCACTATACCATGACTCAAGAACCAAAAAACCTTAACCATGCTCCAATGCATGGATGACGCCACGGATTTCGGCAAGGCCGCGCAGACGACCGAACAGTGGATATCCAGGGAACGTCTTTTTGTCAGGGTCCGACAGCAACTCATGGCCGTGGTCGGGCCGAAATGGAATTTGGGTATCGGATCTTCCTTCATTACAGCGAGACTTTTCTTCGTTCAGAAGGATCTGGCACACCGCAACCATGTCGGTGTCGCCGTCCAGATGAGCGGCCTCTTCAAACGA
>NZAZ01000141.1 GCA_002686255.1 Rhodospirillaceae bacterium | reverse complement strand
GTTCGACTTGCATGTGTTAAGCATACCGCCAGCGTTCAATCTGAGCCAGGATCAAACTCTTCAGTTCAATCTTTGACTTTTTAGAACACATGGCATTTTATAACCAATAGTTCAATTTTTTTAAAAGCTTATCTGCTTTTGTTTTTTATGTGCACTGCACAATATCTTGTACGAGTGCCCACACAAGTTGCTTGATAAATTGTTAAAGAACTACCGCTTCAAAATTCATCGTTTTGTTGCGGTGAAAGCGAGAAATTATACCGGCCAAATCTAGCGCGTCAAGTATTATTTTGAATATTTGCTAAATAAAAATTGGCGCATAGAACTTGCCCAAGACTCACCCATAAAAATTGCGAGTAAAAACAATATTATAGACCTATTTATATTGGGGGGCAAATTGTCTCAACCTTGTCATTGATTGGTCTGTTAATTTGTTATTTACCGATACAAAAAGAAGAAAAAATTTCGCCTAACAAATCATCAGATGAAAACTCACCTGTAATCGCCCCCAATGACATGCTTGCTTGACGTAAATCTTCGGCCACAAGTTCGCTCGCACCTGAATCGAGTTGCCTGAGTGCAATTTTTATATATTTGAGTGTTGAAGTGATTGCTAATAGGTGTCTTTTACGAGCTAAAAAAACCTCTTCACCGACAGGATTATAACCTGCAATTTTTATCAAAAGTTCTCTAAGGAGATCAATTCCGTTTCCGGTTTTAGCTGATAAGCTTATGGAAAATTGCTTGTCTTGCTCTGTTATCTCGGCCTTCTCTCCTAGCAAATCTATCTTATTTCTGATCGTAACAATTGGTTTATTGGTCATTAAATCTGACAATATAGAATAATCGGCGAATTGTTCTTGTGCTTCATACACCAACAATACAACGTCTGCGCTGTCTATTTCCGCATGTGCTCTTCTAATTCCCTCCTTTTCAATAATATCATCACTGTTATGAAGTCCAGCTGTGTCTATGATATGCAATGGTAGGCCATCAATTTGAATAGTCTCTTTTAGAATATCTCTTGTGGTACCTGCTATATCAGTAACAATGGCACTTGGCTGTTTGGTGAGCGAATTAAGTAAACTTGATTTTCCTGCATTGGGCTTACCTGCAATTGCAACATGCAATCCTTCTCTAAGGATGGCGCCTTGACTAGCACTATCTAAAATGTCTTGTAGTTCCTGCTTTAAAGATTCGATTTTTGATAAAACTTCATTAGACTCTAGGAAATCAATCTCCTCGTCAGAGAAATCAATAGTTGCTTCAACATAAACCCTAAGACTGATAATGGAACTGAGTATATTATTAATTTTTGCGGAAAATTCAC
This sequence comes from Rhodospirillaceae bacterium, assembly GCA_002686255.1. Taxonomy (GTDB): domain Bacteria; phylum Pseudomonadota; class Alphaproteobacteria; order Rhodospirillales; family Casp-alpha2; genus Casp-alpha2. The sequence goes on along the minus strand of NZAZ01000141.1, from coordinate 5,461 downwards.
CAGAAAGAGATCTGACAGCACATCGAGCAGACTGATCAGAACTTGCTTGAATCAAATCCTGCACTGCTTCAGCCTGTAACAAATCCATTTTGCCATTGAGAAATGCACGCTTTGAAAACTCACCTGGTTCTGCAAGTCGAGCCCCAAAATGACTAGCAGTTTCTAATAGACATCGCAAAACACTCATGCCGCCATGACCTTGCAGTTCTATGATGTCCTCGCCAGTATAGGAATTAGGGCTAGGGAAAAAAATAGCTATACCTTTATCAACTTTATCGCCATTCTGGTCACAAAAATCGCCATAATACGCAATTCTAGGTTCAAGTTCTACACCAAGGACTTGTTTAGCTATAGATTGCGATAATGGTCCGGAGACACGGACTATACCTATACCACTCTGTCCTACTGCAGTTGCTAGAGCACAAATAGTTTCAGTCTTCTTCATTATAAGTAAAGTACTGGGTCAAGAAATCATCAAAACTCAACACATCTTCCGCCTCAATTTCTAGTTGCTTTTTATTAGAAGATAAAGCCAATTTATCCAGTTCAGAAAAATAGTCTTTGCTGACTGTCTTACCTTGATATAAATCTTTATATTGACGACTAAATTGATCAACATATTCAAAAAAGCCGATCTCTTCTTGTTTCATTTTTTCAAGCATTACTGCCGATGGCGTCAAGTCAGGATTATTTATACGAGCAGATATCTCATCAACCGACTCCTGATGTTCATTGCTTAGTAGTTTTGCACACTCCTTGATCTGCTGCGAAATCTCTTGCCCCCAATCCTGAAGGTTTATCTGTCTTCCATTAGAACTGAGCTTTAAACCAGGCTGCCTACCTTTGTGTGCAACCAACTTATCATTGCTATCAATTTCGAGTTGTTCTGATGAAGATATAGTTATTGATTCTTGCAGCAAACAAAATAACATAAATACTTCTAAAAAATGTATCTGAGATTTATCAATACCAAGTGGGGAAAGAGGACTTACATCCAGTGATCTAATTTCAATATAACCAACACCATTATTTTTCAGTGCCTTCAATGGTCTATCCATTCCGTGCAACAAAGGCTTAGGACGGACCGTTGAATAATACTCATTAGCAATTTGCAGTATGTTGGTATTGAGTTGGCGGTATTCTCCATCTTGCTTTATACCTATCCGTTCACAATCCTCGCAACTTGTCTGCATCGCAGCTCGCAAACTATGGACGTAGTGATATAAACTGTTGTAATTTGCTTTAACGCCTTTTTCATTTTCTTGATGATTTTGATAACCAATATCACCCATCCTTAAAGATGTTGCATAGGGTAAGTACAGTGTATTATCATCAAACTCTTGTAAATTATGTTCATGATAATCCTGCATAAAGGATTTACAGACTGATGCTGAAGCACCAAATAAATACGGAAGTAGCCAACCATATCTCAATGCGTTTCTTGTAAGCCCCATATAGTGATTATCAATAAAGCATCTAAGAGAAAGATCTGGTGATATTAGGCCGTGATATGTTTGCCAAAAATCATCTGAAAATGAGTAATTAAAATGAATGCCAGCTATTGTCTGCATAACGCTGCCATAACGATAGGCAAGACCGCGACGATAAACATTCTTCATCTTGCCTAGATTTGAAGAGCCATATTGGGCAATAGGAATATTGGTATGTCCGCGCAATATACAGGGCATACTTGCAGGCCAGAAACGTTCATTCGCAGGCAAGTGATAATTCACAAAATGTTGAATTTTCCCCAACTCAATCAATGCTTTTTCAGCCCCATTGACGGGTTTTGTCACCAACTCAATCAATGCTTCACTAAAATCCGTTGTAATTACAGGGTTAGTTAACGGAGAACCATAAGCTTGTGGGTGTAATTCTTGGGAGATATTACCCCCTTGATCGACACGCAAACTTTCTCTTTCAATCCCCATAAGGTTATGACTAAGTACGCCCTTAACAGGCATCAGTAATTGAATTTTATCGAGAAGTCCCAATCAGCAAACTAAAAAAGTAAAATACGTATTTTACCTCGCACATCTCAAGTAGGTGTCAATAGAAATAACACGTGTTTAATATCATTGAAAATAAATATGCCGGCAGTTAAAACTATAAAAGTAGTTGTCGGCATTCTTTTATCTAAGAATAACACCCAAATACTTATCACCAAAAGACGGAAAAATCAATTTATGCCGGATTATTGGGAACTTCCTGGTGGGAAAATTGAAAAAGGAGAGGATGAGGAAGATGCTCTTGCAAGAGAACTGCAGGAAGAACTTGGCATAGACACTCTAAGAATAAACCTCAAACACGTAATGACTCATCATTACAAAAATAAAACCGTAAATTTGTCTATCTACGGTGTAGAAAACTATAAAGGCAATGTGACTGGTAAAGAGGGGCAAGATGTCCGTTGGTGCAATCTGCAGAATTTAAGTAACTATAAATTGTTACCAACAATGAGAATTATTATCAATAGAATCTGTTTGCCTGAGTATTACTGGATTACTCCAGATGAAAATGACCTAGAATTATTATTGAGAATATGTCAAAACCATTTAAAAGCTGGAATAAAAATTTTACAATTACGCAGTAAAAAAATCATTGAATCCTCTTATATTGAAAAAATATATCGCCTTTGTCAATCATATGATTCTCAGTTCATCCTTAATGTGCCAAACAAAACCTTTATGGAGCCATGTGATGGTTGGCATCTAACAAGCGATGAGCTGCTGACTATTGAAGATAGGCCTTGCAGTCAAAATAAACTTCTTGGAGCTTCTGTGCATAACATAGAGGAGGCAAAACTTGCTGAAACAATATTAACTGACTATTTAACTTTAGCGCCAATAGAGAAAACTCCGAGTCACCCCAATGCAATAATTCTTGGTTGGGAAATGGCCGAACATATTATTGATAAAAGTAACTTGCCGATCTATTTACTTGGAGGAATGACTAAAGACTCGCTTTATAAAGCACTTAATATTAAGGCTCAGGGAATTGCAGGTATTAGTCAAATCTAAATTAGGTTTTTGACAATTCTAACATTTTGTTCTGTATTTCCTCTTTTGTCATCCTCACAAGACCGTCCGAACCATCTTTGCATAGCAGCTTATCATTAACAAACATTTGAGGAACGGTTCTATACCCACCCTGAATAAAGAAATCTCTTGCTTCAGCATCTTTTTGAATATTTACTGATTCATACTCAATACCAAGCAAATCTAAATAATCTTTTGCCCTAATACAATATGGGCAATAATTTGATTCATATACTTTAATCATTTTTTCAGGATTCTGTATTAATCTTCACCACTCCTAGTTACATTATCTACTTAAGGACTTTAAACAATTTTTCAACCAGCTAATTGGTCTGTGTAGAATTAAATTAGTTGAATTCTTAATTTCGAGTAAACACCCATGAGGAAACTCTCGATTGCATATCATCATACTTGTAGCCCTCATCAGAAAAGTCTTTGAGTGCACTTGGATTTGTTATACGGTTTCTTATTATGTAATTAACCATTAATCCTCGAGCTCGCTTAGCATAAATACCAATGACTTTATAAGTGTCATTTTTCTTTTCTTTAAAAACGATATCAAGTATCTGTGCTTTGAGAATTTTTTTATCAATCGATTTATAGTATTCATTAGAAGCAAGATTAATGATTATATCTTTCTCGTCTTCATCTAACACTTCACTAATTTTGCTACCCCAAAAGTCATAAAGATTATTACCGTTATTAATACCAAGTTTTGCACCCATTTCTAATCTATAAGGTTGAATCAGATCTAATGGCCTAAGAACGCCATATAAACCTGAAATCATCCGTAAATTATTTTGCGCAAAATCAAGATCTTCAAGTGATAGCGATGGCACATCAATACCATTATAGACGTCACCCTTAAAGGCAAGTAAAGCTTGCTTGGCATTATCTAATGAAAAGGGAGTCTTAAATGCTTGAAATCGATCAAAATTTAACTTCGACAACTTGTCACTGAGTGTCATAAGTTTCGAAATTTGAGCCTGTGTTTTATCTTTTAATATATCAACCAATTCCTGCGTTTGGGTTAATTGCCTTGCTTTAGAAAAAGTTTTAACATGACAAGAAGAAAAGTCTTGGGTTTTTGAGGGTGAAATTATTGCTAACATGGTGTGAAAAAATATAAATATTCTACCCGAATGTGCCTGATACAACAACATAATTGGGTTTATTTGTTACTGAAGTGCGGCATGATTTACGTTATAATTAGCAACCTTGTTTTGATTATTACCAGCATTCCTATTTATGAAAGAGAAGCAATTACATTTGCCTAAACCGCATGGCCTTTATCATCCAAATAATGAAAAGGAGAACTGTGGCGTTGGTTTTATCGCACACTTCAAAAAACAATCTTCTCACCAAATAACTAAAGACGCATTAGAGATGCTTAAGCGTATGGACCATCGTGGAGGTTGTGGTTGTGAAGAAAATACTGGAGATGGAGCAGGAATATTAACCAATATTCCGCACAGTTTTTTCATTAAACATATAAAGACTCTTTTTGGTGTTGACGTTGAGGCTGGCGGCTACGGTGTTGGTAATGTTTTTCTCCCTCAAAATAAAACTCAAAGAGATTACTGCATTAAGATATTTGAAAAGGCTATTAACGATGAAGGACAAAAACTGATCGGTTGGAGAGACGTACCAGTTGATGCAGATAAAGCTGACGTTGGAAACACTGCAAGAGCGTCCCAACCTATCATCAAGCAACTTGTTGTAGGTTCTGAAACAGGGATAGAAGTTGATGCTTTTGAGCGCATACTCTTTATTATAAGAAAATCTGTTTCAAATATTATTCGTACAGACGAGTCTCTTTCTGAAGCACTTAGTTTTTATGTCTGCAGTCTGTCAACAAGAGTTATTATCTATAAAGGTATGTTAATGGGCTCACAAATCTTGGACTTTTACCCTGACCTTGATGATCCTGATTACGAGTCCTATTTAGCTATGGTCCATTCACGCTTTTCAACAAATACATTTCCATCTTGGGATAGAGCGCAGCCATGCCGTTTTATGTCACATAATGGTGAAATCAACACACGCCAAGGAAACTATAACTGGATGAGGGCACGTGAAGGTGTCCTAGAGAGTGAATATTTAGGCGACAAGCTCGAAAAAGCTCTACCCGTTATTGAAACAGAAGTGTCTGACTCAGGCAGCTTTGACAATGTCCTCGAGTTCTTATTAATGAATGGAAGGTCATTACAAGAGGCAATCTTGATGATGATTCCAGAAGCTTGGCAAAACGACAATGAAATGAGTGATGAGAAGAAAGCATTCTATGAATATTTCTCGAACGTAATGGAACCGTGGGATGGGCCCGCTTCAATTGCATTTACTGATGGCCGCTATATTGGCGCAGTGCTTGATAGAAATGGACTAAGGCCATCACGATACTATATAACCCATGATGAGCGTGT
>NZAZ01000140.1 GCA_002686255.1 Rhodospirillaceae bacterium | reverse complement strand
TATAGACCGGGGAACAGATGATCTGGCAGCCAGATGGACGACAGCTGAAACACCCTCCATAGCCGTCTCAAGTAGGTCCTCGTTGAGGATCGATCCTTCAAGGAATGTGACCTCAAGGCCGTCGAGGTTCCTGAGGCTCCCGAACGACAGGTCGTCAACTACGACAACCTCACCAACACTGGCCTCGCCGACCAAGGCCCGGCAGAGGTTCGCTCCTATGAACCCGGCGCCACCTGTTACTAGTATCTTCATAGTTGTGAGTACACCATTGCCTTGGCTTACTTGTTGCGGCCTCTGGGGCCGGAAACGCTATCAGGCCCACTCCGATAGAGCGCCGGGCACCGACCAGTTGGCCGTTGGACGACCGGACAGACGGGCCTGTCTGAGCCCGAGAATCTGTAATCCTGTGAGGAGACTAGAAGTCGGGTTGACAAGATCACCGGCTCAAATACAAGTGGCAAACCTCCAATCGCCCGCTCCATGAGCGCACTCTGGTGGTCGTACCTTCTCGTGATTGCGGGATCCACTCTGTCCTGCATCGGCTGGCAGAAGATTGGGAGAAGATACCGACCACAGCATGCCGGACACGGTCACCTTGGGAGACGCCTCTTCTCTTCCACTGACCCGGGCAGTCAGGTGGTTCTAGTCGCCGTTCTCATTGCTCCGGTCAGTTCCAAGATACGCCCCCTCGCGGGCGGCCGAGAGGAACTACTACCGGTCGCCACCACCCTAATTCTACTGGTTGCGGTCGGAGTAGCGGGAAGATTTCTTGGAATGCACCCGTCATGGAACCCCGGATCCGAACTGGCAGGAGCCGTCTTCTTGTGGTCAGCCGACCTGGGTGTCGCCCTCACGAACTCAGAATCGGTCAATCTGGCCCTCACCGTAATCTGGCTCACAGCGGTCGCGAACGCGTTCCGGTACGCAGACTGGTCAAGTCGGCATGCTGCGGGTTTGGCGGCAATTGTCAGCCTGACACTGTTCGTACTAGCTGCTACAGGTGGGCAGGTTCTAGTTTCGACCTTAGCCGCAGGTCTGACCGGATGCGTCATAGGATTCCTCCTTTACTCCACAAGGTTTGAATCATTGCTACTCGGTACAAGTGGATCGGGGATCATTGGATTCACGATCGCGTTCCTCGCTATTCAGGTAAGGGAACCTGCAAGCTATGAAGAGAGCATGATCAATGCACTAACACCGATTCTGGCGTGCTCCTATACTCTGTTCAATCTGCTCTTATTCTTGGCAGGCAGATTGTTTCTGATGGGCGGGAGCGCTACGGCGTGGACTAGACCACCAAGCGGCCACACTCCTGATAATGCACGCTTGCCCTCGCTATGGAGGAGTTGGTCACTCTCCATAGCAACCCTGATTGGCATTCTGTCATTCGTTGTCTTTAGGCTCAAACCGATTCCTGCAGTATTACTCGTATGCATCATCGGTCTCGCATACCTCGGAGTTGGAGTCACGCTATTGAGAACAGATCCCACGATCTCGGCACAGTGGCAACAGTTGGCCTGTTCCATCGAAGGCAACACTGCCAACAAGCGCGACCCTCAGATTCACCGCGTCCCATGACTAGGAAGGCATTTCTCAGAGCAAGCATTCATTTCCTCGGCGGCGCCGTCGCCGTTTTTGCTGGCCTCTTCACGTTCCAGTTTCTAGTTGACACTTGGCCTGGTGGTGATGCAGTAGTGGCTATTGAGGTGGGCCGTTATCAAACACCAATGGCGCTGGTGGAGCAACCGGGATCTACTGAGCTCCTGCTTGGGGAGCGGGCGGGAAGAGTACTAGGACTAGATGTCGCAGATGACGGAACTTTGACAGGCAGGAGAATCTTGCTTGACATCAGTGATCATGTCTCGACAGAGGGTGAAGGTGGACTTGTTGGACTTGCTGTTTCCCCTAGAGGAGACTACCTGTATGTCTCATATACAGACCTCGAATGGCACAGTCAGGTCGACGCCTATAAGATTCACGCTAGTCAGGAACAACCTAATAATCCGCGGACTCTCCTTGATGTGGTCCAACCATTCGTTGGCCACAATAATGGCCATATTCTTACCGATAAGAGGGGACGACTACTAGTCGGCTTTGGTGATGGGGGGACGGATAGCCTACAAGACCCGTTGAGGCACAGTCGGAACAGAGGTAATCTACTGGGAACGTTAGTTCGCATTCAACCCACACCAGAGGGCAATCAACCGTATCGGATTCCATTCGACAATCCATTTCACGACAGGGAATCGCAGGGAGTACGTCCCGAGATTCTAGCCTTCGGTCTCCGCAATCCATGGCGTTTTGATGTTGATCCAGTTTCGGGTGATCTTTGGCTATCTGATGTTGGACATCAACTGATTGAAGAGATCAATTACCTTCCCTTACTGGAAATGAACAAGGGTGCCGACTTTGGCTGGTCGCGGATGGAGGGTTCTACTGAGTTTTATGGCCCGGAGCCAGAGGGACATATGCGACCGATTCACGAGTATAGACACGACGATATCGGTTACCGGTGCTCGATTATCGGTGGTGTAGTTGTTCGAGGTAATCATCTACCCTCTCTGGAAGGCTCGTACCTGTTCAGTGATCTGTGTGATGGAAGAATCCAGGCTATCCGCTCTAGTGGTGATGAATCGGAAGTTGTCAATCTTGGTGCGACTGTTGAATCACCAGTTTCCTTTTCTCGTCTGTCGGATGGGACGGTGTACGTGCTCTCTCTAAGCGGCGGCATCTACCGACTTGACCCCGCGTAACTGGCTGCTCCTATTGGTTGCCATTGCCCAGGCTCAGCCAACTGCAATTGGCACCACGTCGCGCTGGTGAGTTCAATTGGTTAATCCAGTTCGTCTCCCTGCTTCTATTCCCGGCCAACCTTGTATGGGTGTCCAGACGGAAATTGTAGTGAAGTGTGTCGTGCCAGCAGACAACGGTCGTTTCCACACCTAGAGCCAGCAGTTGTGGCAGGCGATGTTGCCGCGGTGTCACAAGTTGGTTCCATCACGGCTTCCTGGAATTGTCTAGGTGCCTTCTTCGACAATCCAATTCACCCTTGTGGGGTTCGTACACTGGGCGGTCGCCTGGTTCGCCTTTCACGGCATCACCATCAAACGGGTCTTCACCGGCAACAGAACCAGCGTCTAACCACGCCCAACTGGCTCCGCTGAAACAAGCTGAAGAGTCAACCGCACCCGCACAAGGCTGTATCACCTGATCACCAGCGGCAGGGCTGTACGCATCAGTCGAACCCTTCCCTACCTAACATGCCTGAATCCGCCCGTGGACAGTGGACATGAGACAACGTACGAACTCCGACCAACTGACCCGTGGCTACACCGCTACAGCCAGCACCGCCATCGCAGGACAGCCGCATGCGTCGGCAACTGCCTGGTGGTGCGCAACCCTCGGGGAAGGCCGGTCTGCCGCCAACCGACCGGCTGAGTTGCACCGGGATCAAACGAGAGGTATCTCCTACAAGACCGTGGAAGGCGCCTTGTCAGCATTCGCCTTTCCGACCGGCGAGTGCAGAATCGGTCCCTTCACGATTCACAACATCACGGCACTCCCCTGACCGGGCCGCCGAACCTGACTCGCGAATAGGGTATCCCGCCCCTTACGGTTCCGTGTAGACGTGATACCCCTAGACTTATGCCCCTTCGTCAAGTGCGAGCGCCGGGCGAATTCACGAACCATCTAAACTGTGCAAGGAGTCTGCAGCATGGACACACTTTCCGACATCATTGGAGGAGGCCGAGTATGGCCGGCCCTTTCTGCACTTCCCCTGCTGCTGTCCGCCGGCCTCATTGGTCTCTTGATCAGAACCGCCCTTAGCCAGGTAGGTCAGACGTGGGCAGCCACCTATCACCACACAATGACCTATATCCTCCTGCCCGTAACGGCCTTCATCATTACCCGGGTGATCGCTGACAACATTTCCCTATCTCTCGGTATGATCGGGGCACTTTCTATTGTCCGCTTCCGTAATCCCGTCCGTAATCCCTTTGAATTAGTTGTATTCTTTGCACTAGTCACGACCGGGATCGCCGTCTCAGCCGAACCATCACTTGGAATACTCCTTGGCCTCTTTTTTGTGCTCACCGTTTACTCGGTTTACGGTTATGAGAAGTATTGTATTCGGATGGATCGCCAGCCCTTTGCTCTATCATTCTCAGAAGGTGATCTCTTCAACACAATACATATTCGATCACGCGGCCGTATCCCAGACTTGGACTCCTCGCCAGCGTTGACCAGCCGTCTTGATGATATAACTGGTAATGAGTGCACATACTTGTTGACTCTCCGTACCAGACGTGAGGTTGATTCAATCGAGGGTTTGCTCTCGCGTTACCGGCCCCAGATTCTGTCTATGGATACGCGGATGGGCCAACCACCCACTTGATATGAGACATGTTCCAGTTCTGGCCCTGGCGTTCCTGGTAGTCACAGTCCAGTTCCTGACCGGCGTAGGCCATGACAGTGACGGGCGATTCTCCTCGGTCTCGGTAGTTGATTATGACTACAACGACTCAGATTTCCCGGAGGCGATTCAACCTTTTTGTCTCAACAGATCACCAAGTACCTTCCAGGCACATCCTGAATACCCTATCCATATTGCGATCGATATCGACAAGGCTAGAAGCTGGAGTCGGAACAGGTTTGAGGCTTGGCTAGGTTTGGGGACATTCGGCGGCATCACCGACACCTACAAGCGGAACTATGACGCAACCATTCACTTTACCTATGCTGATGGCAGGAGTTGTACTGATCGTGCCACGGTACGTCTACATGGTGATGGGTATGATCACTTGCGGACGACCGGTCCCTTGCAATCAAGTTTGGATGTAACACTTGAGTCTGGTCACTTGGCTGGACTTGTGCACTTCAAGTTACTCCTACCAGAGACACGTAATGGTGATAATGAGATATTTGCAACGACATTATTCGAGACTTTAGGTTTCCTTACACCGCGAACGTTCTATATTTCGGCGACGGTAAACGGGGACCCAGTTCGTTACATTGCTCAAGAGAAGTTTCGCTCGGAGTTGTTGACGTACCGCAACATTTCGGACTTGCCAATCCTTCAGGTTGACGAGAGGTTTGGTTATCCGTGGACAGAACACACGGACTCCCCTGATGTGGTAAACAACCCTCACTACTTTACAACCCTGCGACTCAGCAATCCGCAATTCGCTCGAAACGGACCGGTTTCACGTAGGATTGTGGAAGAAGCTATAGGCCAACTAAACCAGGTTTACGCTCAGGTAGCCTCCTTCAAGGAAGGTGCATCACGGGTTGACCAACTACCTGGCGTGGAGCCCGTAACAGGATCTCGAGTGAGCCGATTGGTCACAAGTAGTAGTCTACCGATTCTAAGAAACTCCTATTGGGCCCACCTCTCAGACGCTTCACGCTTTTCGGCTCTATTCTTGGCCCTCGGATCGAGTAATGTTCATGGCCTCAAGAGTCACAATCAGCGCTTTATTTACGATCCATGGATGAGAACAGTTCAGCCGATCTACTACGACGGCCAGGTTGCGGTCATTTCCAGTGGGCTTCAGCCGACCATGAGGGCGAAGGACTGGTTGAAGGGAATTATCGGCTTTGTAAGAGATGACCATGATCCCTCTCTAGATACCTCTGATCTCCAGGCAACTCCTGCCACGGCCCAGGCCGCGAAGCAACTACGGAGAGACCTAGCTCAAATTGACACCAATGCTATGGCACTTACACTCTCCGAGCGGGGTGCAAAGATCTCTCGCGGGACCCTAAACGATCTGATTGGTGTCGATGGAGTAGTAGACAATAATCTTCAGGCGATCATTAGCAGCCCCACGCTCGGTGACACGGACTACATTCCGTCCGACTATTTCGCCCCGTTTCGTGATCCAAGTATTCGACTTGTGTTTTCATCTGACGACTTGGCGGGTTGGTCAAGTTGTTCTCTCCAAGGCACCGATTGCACCGACTTGTTTCTCTCCGATGAGGAACACGTTCAGTTGTTACGAGGAAGACTAACACTTGCGGGAATTGACTATATCTACGTGGGTCCGTCTATCACTAGCTATCGTGATGGACTTCTTCAAGATGGATTCCGGAACGGTTCCTGGAGTCGGCAGAACTTGTCTAACGGGGTAGACCTCTGGACGAATAGCGCGGTGGAAACCACAATCGATCGGGAAACCAAGACACTTACTCTCAAGGCAACTGAAGCTGAAGCAAAGGCGGTCCTCTCGAAGGGCACGCTGACCGATTGGTCTGTCGTATTCTCGGGTGTACGGCAGATTGACAACAACCAGACTCAGGAACTGGGACAGGTATCCGAACGGTATGACGACCGCGGCCTAACCGGTTGCCTGACATTTCGGGACATTCGATTGTCGCATCTGTCCATCGAGGCGGACGGTGGCAACTGTGAGGACTCCGTTCACTTCATCCGAGCCAAAGGACATGTTACGTCTATCGCCATTAAGTACGCCTTTCAGGATGCACTTGATATGGACTTTTCCGATCTCGAAGTGTCCAACACCTCAATCACCTTTTCTGGGAACGACTGCATAGATACGTCAAAGGGAGATTACATCTTTACTCAAGCAACACTTACCCGATGCAGTGACAAGGCGGTATCGCTTGGAGAGTCCTCTATAGCCCACCTTCATCGCCTGACGGTTACGTCAGCGCCCGTCGCAATTGCATCAAAGGACTCGTCATTCGGTTCCATAGAACACGGGTACCTATCAGATGTTGGAATCTGTGCCACAACATACCGCAAGAAGCAGGCCTACTCTGGCGGAGGTCTTCGCCTAGGGACTGTGACCTGCGACGCGCAGGAGTACCGCCAACAGCCTGGCTCCGAACTAGCGATTCTGGGCCCGTGACCTTCCGCACGGAGGAGAAATATCCAGTTGCATCTGGCCATCTAACCAGTTGGGTATCTTGGTTGGGACGCACCGGTGCGACAATACTCTATCCCTCCCGACGCGTCATCTCCTTCTATCTCGATAACGAATCTTACGGGATGTACTCGGACTCCATGGAGGGTGTCTTGCCGAGGAAAAAACTGCGTTTTAGGACGTATGACTCCAAATTGGATGGACCCACTAGTTCCTTGTTTGAGACCAAGATATCTTCGATTGAAGGACGCTTTAAGACCTCATGTCCGACAATCTTTCCACCATCTCTTGCTAGGTGTGTCGTGGTCGACAATCAGTACGGCGAATGCAGACCACGGGTCATGGTCTCCTATTCGCGGAACTACTATTTGGTAGACGGCATTCGAATTACAGTTGATGATGACATTCGATACTCTCGAATAACTGACATGTCGCCGCTCCCAAGTGTAATCGATCCCTATGGTGTAATTGAGATCAAAGGTCCAGCGCACCTGCCAGCCGACTTACTGGTTACCACCTTTCCTTGGGGGCGGTCCCGGTTCTCAAAATACTGCAGAGCAGTAGCGGCAATTTCACTTGGCAGACCCAATTATTGTATATAAGTACCAGTGAGCCCATCCTGGGCACTAGCAACGCTTAAAAGGGATACCGGAACTGAATATGGCAACTCGGCGTGAAACTCTGGTCCTGAAGACACTGGTCTCTTCGGTCGACAGGGCGTGTAAGGAATATGGACTGTCTGACCTCCGGCGCACTCTTGAATCGTTGGTACCTAATATTAGCGACCAATGTTCTGGCTATACCTTGAGCGAGTCGTGGTCCCAGATTGTCCGGGCACGTCACGCTCTCCAAATTTGCCAGGTCCAGAGGGCGATCTCTCTACTGGATTCAACGCTCAAACTGTCTATCGTGGATATAGGAGACTCGTCCGGCGTCCATCTAGAGTATATTCGCGCGCTCAATGAGAGAATTCGGTTCAGTACACTATCAATCAACAATGATGAAATAGCTGTATCCAAGATTCGTGATAAGGGATTTCCGACGCTTAAGACTCGAATTGAGTCTATGCATGGGGATCCAGAGTTCATTGCTGACGCAAATATCTATTTGTGTTTTGAGACTATGGAGCACCTTCGGGATCCAACTACTTTCCTCCACAATCTAGCCTCCCTCACGGGTTGTGAGTATTTAGTTCTGAGTGTTCCATATGTGCGGCAAAGCCGTGTGGGGCTACACCAACTTAGGAGTCAACCTGGGCGCGTAATGAAGGCTGAACAACGGCCATTTAATGCCGAAACGACCCACATCTTTGAACTCTGTCCCCAAGATTGGAATCTTCTCTTTCGGTTCACGGGTTGGCGAATTGTCGATCAGTTCATATTCACTCATTATCCGAGGAGGGAGGCGTTGAGCCTTTGCAGGTACCTCTGGCGTCGATTGAACTTTGATGGGCACTACGCAGTAGTTCTCGAACCAGATGATTCAGTCGCAAGACTCTACGAGGATTGGTGATCAACTCCTTGGGCCAGGCGACGTATGTGCCAGCGAATGAAACAGTCAGGATCAACGGTCTGTCCTCTACGATCACAGCGTAACGGAGCAGGATCTTGATGTCAGAGTCTTTGCTCTCGGCCAACCGGCCGGTTATTGGGTCTCGACCAAGGCATCTGGCAGGCCCAGGTCAGGAGCCTTCCAATCC
>NZAZ01000139.1 GCA_002686255.1 Rhodospirillaceae bacterium | reverse complement strand
GTGATAACTTCGTTCATGGGCGGCTCCTATTTCCCTGTGGTTCCTAAACCACCATTTTGGCACCTAGATGCCGGCGGGTGGGAGCCGTCCACTGCATCAGAAGCGGACATAAGGATGTGGGTTAAACATCCGAAACTTTCCGAAAAACGGGGCAAGGAAACCACATTTCCCGCACACCTTCGCTTAGTTTGCGTCTTGACCTTCCGGCAACTAGAACGATTAAATGATCGCACCATGATTCGAACTTGTTTCCAGCGCATTTGCTTTCTGTTGGTGGCCTTAGCACTCGTTATCGGCTTGCCTTTACCCATGGACGGGCTGCAAAGCATTAACGTGATGCCTCAATCGGCCCTTGCGGCACCCGCCAAAGGGCCCCCGTGCAACGACTGTGAATGTTGCGGAGACGACGGCACGGTCAACACCTCGACTTGCGTGATCGGCTGTGGGGGCATGGTTGCATCCCTGCCCGATGCCAAAGTCTCCGACGTGACGGTATCCGCTGTATCGTTTGCTAAAGCCCCGAACCACCACGCAGGGTGTTCCATTGCGCCCGATCCTTCACCTCCAAGATTTACCATCTTAACCTAAGGGCGGAACGGGTCTCCGGGTCCAGAGGTCCTGCCGCAATCGCGTAAGTGCGCCGTGTTCGCTCGGCGCGATAGCGTTTGATTTTCTACACCTCATTTAGAGAGGCGTCGGAAAAGGATGATGAAGATTAGAGAAATAGACATGAGCAACGAAAAGGTTTTCGCCGCAGTCGCGATTGTGGCCGGCGTCATGATGGCGGGCGGCCCCGCAGTGGCGGATGGCGACGCCGAACAGGGCAGGAAGGCGTTTCGCCAATGTGCGGCCTGTCACTCGATTGAAAAAGGAGCCCACCGCACAGGCCCCAGTCTTGCAAACATCTGGGGTCGGAAGGCCGGAACCATAGATGGCTTCAGGCGGTATTCGAAGGCGCTGAAAGGCGCAGGAGTCGTATGGGACG
Source organism: Rhodospirillaceae bacterium (assembly GCA_002686255.1). Classification (GTDB taxonomy): domain Bacteria; phylum Pseudomonadota; class Alphaproteobacteria; order Rhodospirillales; family Casp-alpha2; genus Casp-alpha2. The sequence continues at coordinate 47,577 of NZAZ01000139.1, read as the reverse complement.
ATAAGACCCTCGATCAGTGGCTGGCGAACCCGAAGTCGTTAATACCGGGTAATCGAATGGTTTTTTCAGGCATGGCCGACGGCGCGGAACGCCAAGACCTGATCGCGTTCCTGAAAGGCATCTCGGACGGCGGAGCGGAAACCGCCGGCGGGATGCAGGGCGGTATGATGGGTCAACGCCTACCCAACTTGAAAGAACTTGGGCCCAACAACCAGGTTAAGAGCGTTACCCACTGCGCAGATACCTACGATGTAACGACGCAGAACGGGGAAACCCATCAGTTTTGGGAGTTGAACCTTCGCCTCAAAACCGATTCTTCCGAAAACGGCCCGCCAAAGGGAGCGCCGGTCCTTATACCCGGGGGCATGAGAGGGGATAGGGCCAATCTTGTCTTTTCCAGTCCCGAAGAAATCAGCGCCATCATCAAGGAGCAATGCAAGAATGAGTAAGCCGGTCAAATACCGGCTCGGCCTCGGGGCGAAGGTCCGGGGTACGATCCTCGGCCTGATGCTGGCGTCGGTGGGGGTGGCGCCAGCAGCCGCGCATTCGCTCAAGGACCTTGAGGGGCAACTCCTCGAGCGCGAACGCTATGTCCAGGTGATGAGCAAAAAGGCGCCCGAGTTCGCTCTTCGGGACGCGTATGGGAACCGGGTCAGGCTGTCGGATTTCGCCGGCAAGGCGTCGGTCTTGCCCCGCTTGACGTAGGGCTTCACATACGCCGGCGCCATCAGCTTCACCTCGTGCCCCAGTGCCCGGAGTTCGCGTGCCCAGAAATGGCTCGTGCCGCACGCCTCAACGCCGATCAGACACGGCTCCAACTTGCCGAAGAACGGCATCATCTGACGCCGGCGCAACGACCGGCGGACAATCACCCTGCCGGTGCTGTCGATACCGTGGACTTGGAAAACGTTCTTGGCCAGATCGAGGCCTACGGTGCTAATCTTCATAGCGGATGGCTCCTTTTGCTCGTGGTTGCATAATGACAACCACACTTTGGCACATCGCGATGCCGGGAGCGGGAGCCATCCACCCCATCTGCTTTCGGGGGCAAAGCGGACATTGAGTCGGTAAATTTTCTTTAGGCTTTTTACCTTCCTGGGATTCACATGCATATCAATTCCTGCTATATTTTACATAAATAATATGTAAATAAGTGTCTATTGAAATCGCTCTGTAATTCTATGCCTTACTTACCATCGAATCAGGCCTCCGAAAGTAACCTGACCAATAAACAGCGCGCCTTGGTGGACACCCTCGTAGCAGAGGACATCACGATCAAGGATGCGGCGTTAAAGGCCGGATACTCTAGCGGTGGGGGCGGTGAGTCGGGTCGCGCAACCGCGAGCAAGGCCCTACGGTTGCCGCATGTGCGGGCCTACTTTATGGAACAAGTCAAGGAAGCCCTAGCGCACGATGCGGCGGCGGCGCGTACCCTTCGCCATCTCAACCTTGACGCCAACAGCGAATACATACGCTTGCACGCCGCAAACTCCATTCTTGATCGGGCGGGGTTCACGAAGCCGGATCATTCGGTGCAGATCGCGGCGGGCGAGATAACCGTCAACATTGATTTAAGCGAGTAACCCATGAACATCACGAAAACGAAAACCGCCGTCAAAGCGTTTTGGGACAAGAAAGCCAGCGCCGACGGCGAAGCATTAGCCGCCTTGCAGACCCTTTCGAAGCTCGAACAGGAGCGCGAGCTGGTCAAACGCCAGCGGGTCGAGGGCAAGATCGGCGAAGCGGCCTATCTGGACCGCATGCGCGAGCTGGCGCTCAAGATCGAGGACGCCAGGGCCGCTAAAAGCATCCGCGAAGCTATCGCCGGCGCCGCCCTCGACGGTATCGAAGAGCAAGCGGCGGCTATCTGACGAGGCGGGCGATGCTAGCGATTAAAAAAAAAGACCGGGGAAGACCCGGCCTTTTAGTTTGTGCTCTTGAGGGAAGGGAGGATTCGTTTTCACGAAATCCATCCTACGGTTCCCATTGTCCACAAACGGGTCCGTTTCCGATGTGACGGCGGTCACAGAAAGCATTTTTTTTTAAGCAGTTTTTGGCCCCGGCCGCATCTGCGGCTCCGGTTTAATTTTATTTAATATCAAAGTATTATAGGATTTTATTAAAGCAAGACGCCACCCAGGCGCCGGCCCGGAAGGAATCTTTCCGTCAGGAAACCGCTTCCTTCGCCGCCGTCACGTCGTCGGCGATCCGGAACACCGTATCCAGGCGGGCCAGCTTCAGAACCCTCATCACCGGATCGCCGGGCGCGGCGAGGACGAAATCCTTACCCTTCTTGCGCGCCTCCTGGAACCCTTCGAGAAGGCTGGCGATGCCGGAACTGTCGATCATGGCGACGCCGCTCAAATCGACGATGACGGCGCGGGCATCGCCGGGGACGTCCAAAAGGTTTTGGCGCATGCGGCTGGAATCCTTGAGGTCGATATCGCCCTTTAGGGTAACGACGACGATTTCGCCTTCTTCAGCGATTGAAAGTTCCATGACTTCGGGGAATCCGGAAATTGATGATTAACGGTGCCATATATGCAAAAAACCGGCGCCATATGTAGTAATAACCCGGGGCCGGGACTGCGCGGCGGAGGCTCCGCTTAGGTTCCGGGCTAGGTCCGGGAAAGAACCCGGCGGCCGGAATCGGTCAGCTTGCAGATTAGCCAGTCCGGCTTGATGGGGTTGTCAAACCAGGGTTCCGCCCAGCCTTTTTCGATGCAGCTTCGGACGGTGCGTTCGCTGAAGCGCTGGCCGACCTCATCGAAAAGCGGCAGCTTCCCGCCCGCCTGGTCAAGCCCCCGGACCAGCCATTTCCATTGCCGTGGCGACGGACCGCCCATGCCCCTTTTTTGGGCAGGCGGTTTTCCGGTTCCTTTGACGACTGTCAAATAGGCGGGCATTTTCCCCTCTGGGCTCGAATCCGGGACTATTTTCGGCGCTGGTGGTACGGTATTTTTCAGGCCTTGGCCCAAAGACTTAGTGTCCTAAGGCGGCAAAAGCAAGTTTGGAGGGAATTTCCATGACCCAGTCACTAATATACGTCACCGCGTCGTCCCGTGACGAAGCCATCAAAATCGGCCGCCAAGTGGTGGAAAACCGCCTTGCCGCATGCGCCAACGTTCTTGCCGGGACGGCCTCGATCTATTGGTGGGAAGGGGCCGTCACCGAGGACGAGGAAGTTTCGCTGATTCTGAAGACCCGCGCCGAGCTGGTCGACCGGGTGGTCGAAAAGGTGAAGGAAATCCACAGCTATGATTGCCCGTGCGTGGTGGCGCTGCCGATCACCGGCGGCAACCCGGCGTTCCTCGACTGGATCGACGCCGAAACCGCTGAAACGTCCGAATAATCCCGGCCTAACCCAAAACCACCGTCGCCACGGCCTGCGCCGCGATGCCTTCGCCGCGCCCGGAAAAGCCGAGCCTGTCCGTGGTCGTCGCCTTGACGCTGACCCGGCCTTCGGCGAGGCCCAGGATTTCAGCGATCCGCGCCGCCATGGCCTGGCGATGGGGGCCGATATTCGGCTGTTCGCAGACCAGGGTGACGTCGAGGTTGGTAATCCGCCCGCCGCGCTCAGCCAATAGCTCGCCGGCACGGCGCAGGAACACGTCCGAGGGCGCGTCCTTCCAATTCGGGTCCGAGGGCGGGAAATGGCTGCCGATATCGCCGGCGGCGATAGTGCCCAAAACAGCGTCGGTCACCGCATGCAGCCCGACATCGGCGTCGGAATGGCCTTCCAGGCCCCGGTCATGGGGAACGGCGACGCCGCACAGCATGACGTGGTCGCCGGGCCCGAAGCGGTGCGCGTCGAGGCCCATCCCGGTGCGTATTTCGCCGCCGCCCGCGCTCAACAACCGTTCGGCCCGGGACAGGTCGCCGGGCGTCGTCACCTTGATATTGTCTTCCGCCCCGTCGACAATGGCGACGGCCAGGCCGGCCCGTTCGGCGACGGCGGCGTCATCGGTCAGCTCGTCGCCGCCGGCCTGACGGTGGGCGGCGAGGATGTCCCCGTACCGGAAACCCTGCGGCGTCTGCGCCCGCCACAGGTCCTGGCGGTCGATGGTGGCGGCGACGGTGCCGCCGTCGCCCAGCTTCAGGGTATCGGCGACGGGGAGGGCCGGAATGGCGCCGGGGGACCGGTCCAAAGCCGCCAAGACCCGCGAAATGACGCCGCCGGCGACCAGCGGGCGGGCGGCATCGTGGATCAGGACCCGCGACGGCGGCTCGCCGGCAAGGCTTTCCAGGCCCAGGGCGACGGACTGCTGGCGGGTGACGCCGCCATGAACGGGCGGAAGCAGGTCCAGGCCATCGACGGCCTGGTCGTAAAGATCGCCATGCCCGGGGTGGATAACGGCCCGCACCGCCGTAACGTCGGGGTGTTCGAGAAACGCCAGCAGCGAACGGCGCATCACCGCCACGCCCGAAAGCGGGTAATACTGCTTCGGCACCTCGCCGCCGAAGCGGCGGCCTTCGCCGGCGCCGACCACCAATGCCACGGTTTCGTTCATGCAAAATTTCCCGGGCCGCTTCTCTTGGCGGCCAAATCCGTTATGCTTCGGGGCCGAACTTAGATTGCGCCCAGGGCCTTGCCAAGAGTCTTGCAAAGCCGTCTCGGCGGCGCGATGGTGCGGGGAAAGCCCTGGGGTGGGGGGAAACCTTCGCGCCAACGAGGACCGTTCGAGGATCCATGCCGGAACAAACGATTTTCAGCCTTTCGGCCATTGTCGCCCTGGTGCCGTCGTCGCTGCTGCCGTTGCGCAAGGACCACAGCCGCGACATGATCTTTTGGCTGGTCCTGGCGGTGGCGGTGGCGGGGCCGGTCAACCGGGTCCTCGCCTCCATGGCCGGCTCGTGGCGGACCGATCTGTCGACGACCCTGTGGGTGACGGTCGCCGCCACCATGGCGGTTTTCGCCTTCATCACCATCCTGACGCGGGAAACCTGGCGGTTGACGCCGCTGATTTCCGCCTACATGGCGGTGTTGGGGATCTTGGCCGCCGTCTGGAGCCAGGCGCCGCGCGAGCCTTTGGCCGCCGCCTCGGGCGGGTGGATCGGCGTCCATATCACCGTTTCGGTGACCACCTATGCCCTAGTCACCATCGCTGCCGTCGCCGCCCTGGCGGCATTCCTGCAGGAACGGGCCCTGAAGCGCAAGCGCCCCACCTCCCTGACCCGGCTATTGCCTTCCGTCGCCGATTGCGAATGGCTGCTGGTGCGGCTGCTGCTGCTCGGCGAAATCGTCCTTGCCCTGGGCCTGGTCTCGGGAATGGCGCTGCAGTATGGGGAAACAGGGACGCTTTTTGTCCTGGATCATAAAACGATTTTGACCATCACCGCCTTCGCCGTCATCGGCGGCCTGCTGATCGCCCATTTCAAGACCGGGCTGCGCGGACGCAAGGCGGCGCGGATCGTGCTCTTGGCCTATCTGCTGCTGACCCTGGGCTATCCGGGGGTCAAATTCGTTACCGACGTGATCTTGGCCTAAAGGCCCGAAGCGGACTTGGAGGGGTAAAAAAGCCCGGATGCCCGCAATTTGAGCAAAATCCCCACGTAAAATCATTGTAATTGCGGTAAAATCGCCTAATAAACAGGCAACAAAGCAAAGCCTCAGCCCCATGTCACCCAAAATTGGCTCCGTCAGCCTGGACAGTCCCGTAATCCTGGCCCCTATGTCGGGGGTAACCGACATGCCGTTCCGCCGCCTGGTCAAGGGTTGCGGGGTCGGCCTCGTGGTGTCCGAGATGATCGCCTCGAAGGCGATGATCCACGCCGCCAGAAAAACCCTGAAGATGGCCACCCATTGCGCCGACGAACACCCGATAGCGGTGCAGTTGGCCGGCCGCGAGCCCGAGGTGGTGGCCGAGGCGGCGCGGCTGAACGAAGACCGGGGCGCGTCTCTGATCGACCTCAACCTCGGCTGTCCGGTGAAAAAGGTGACCAACGGCGACGCCGGATCGGCGCTGATGCGCGACGAAAAGCTGGCGGCCGGCATCTTCAAGGCCGCCGTCGCCGCCGTCGGCATTCCGGTGACGGTGAAAATGCGCACCGGTTGGGACGACCAAAGCCTGAACGCGCCGAAATTGGCCCGCATCGCCGAGGAATGCGGGATCAAGGCGGTGTCGGTGCATGGCCGTACCCGGTGCCAGTTCTACAAAGGCAGCGCCGATTGGGCGTTCATCGGCCGGGTCAAGGAAGCGGTCTCCATCCCGGTGTTCGCCAACGGCGATATCGTCAGCCCTGAAGACGCCCGCCGGGCGTTGGCCCAGTCCGGCGCCGACGGGGTTCTGATTGGGCGCGGCGCCTACGGCAAGCCGTGGTTCCCGAACCAAGTCCAGCATTACCTCGAAACCGGCGAGCGCCTGGCCGAGCCTACGCTTTCCGAACAGCTCGCCATCATTCTCGAACATTACGACGCCATGTTGACCCATTACGGGGTCCGGGGTGGGCTGCGCATCGCGCGCAAGCACCTGGGCTGGTACTCTAAGGGCCTGCCGAAATCGGCCAAGTTCCGTTCCCAGGTCATGCGCGCCGACGACCCGGAAACGGTGAAGTCCCTGTTGCGGGGGTTTTACCAGCCGATCATCGAGCGGGTGGCGGCCTGATGGCGAAACGCGTGGTCACCCTCCGCCAGACGGCCGGCGGACCCGACATCGCCGCCGACAGCATCCTCAATGCCATGGCGTCGGCGATCATCGTTGTTAACGGCGCCGGCGCCATTGTCCATGTCAATTTGGCGGCGGAGAATTTCCTGCAGGGCGGCGCCGAGCATCTGAAGGGGCGGCCGTTGATGGAACTGCTTCCCGATGACAACCCGCTTTTTTCCCTGATCCAGCAGGTTCGGGAGAGGGGCTTCGCGATATCCGAATACGGAATCACCCTGGAATCGCCCCGCATCGGCAAGCATTTCGTCAACCTCCACGCCTCGCCCCTGGCCGAAGACCCTAAGTCGGTGGTGGTGACCCTGCAACAGCGGTCCATCGCCGACAAAATCGACCGCCAACTGACCCACCGCGGCGCCGCCCGGTCGGTGACGGCGATGGCGGCGATGCTGGCCCATGAGGTCAAGAACCCGCTTTCCGGAATCCGCGGCGCGGCACAGCTTCTGGAACAGGATTCCACCGGCGACGACCGCGCCCTGACGGAACTGATCCGCGACGAGGCGGACCGGATTTGCAACATGGTGGACCGCATGGAGGTGTTTTCCGAAAGCGGCCCCTTCGAACGCCAGGCGGTCAACATCCATCAGGTGCTGGACCGGGTCCAGCAACTGGCGAAAAACGGTTTCGGCAAGCATTTGCGCTATGTCGCCAATTTCGACCCGTCGCTGCCGCCGGTTCTCGGCAACCGGGACCAACTGGTTCAGGCATTCCTCAACCTGATCAAGAACGCCACCGAGGCGGCGCCCGCCAAGGGCGGCGAAATCACCCTTGAAACCGCCTATCAACAAGGCGTGCGGTTCGCCGTTCCGGGCGTCAGCTCACGCATTCATCTGCCGCTCAGGGTCAGCGTCAAGGACAACGGTGAAGGCATCCCCGAAGACATCAAGGAATACCTGTTCGATCCCTTCGTCACATCGAAACCCCAGGGCTCGGGCCTGGGCCTGGCGCTGGTGGCCAAGATCATCGGCGACCACGGCGGCGTCATCGAATGCCAAAGCGAGCCTAAGAAGACCGAGTTCCGCGTCATGCTGCCGATGGCCGAAGGCGTCGCCCTGGGCGCCCCGGAGGAGACCCCCTGATGGCGGCGCCGACCATCCTCGTCGCCGATGACGACGGCGCCATCCGCACCGTCGTCAGCCAGGCCCTGGGCCGCGTCGGATACGAGGTCCGGGCGGCCGGCAACGCGGCGACATTGTGGCGATGGGTCAGCGACGGCGACGGCGACCTGGTCATCACCGACGTGGTCATGCCTGACGAAAACGGACTCGATCTGGTTCCGCGTATTCGCTCTATCCGCCCGGACCTCAGGATCATCGTCATGAGCGCCCAAAACACGCTTCTGACCGCCGTCAAGGCGACCGAACGCGGCGCTTTCGAATACCTGCCCAAGCCCTTCGACATCAATAAACTGGTCGACGTCGTCCGCCGCGGTTTGGAAACTCCGCGCTCGACCGAAGAGAAAACAGACGCCGAAGCCGAAGACGCCCTGCCGTTGATCGGCCGATCGCCGGCAATGCAGGAAATCTACCGCACCTTGGCGCGGCTGATGGGCACCGACCTGACGGTGATCATCAACGGTGAATCCGGCACCGGCAAGGAACTGGTCGCCCGGGCGCTGCACGATTACGGAAAACGCAAGGACGAGCCCTTCGTCGCCATCAACATGGCGGCAATCCCCAGGGAACTGATCGAAAGCGAGCTGTTCGGGCACGAAAAAGGCGCCTTTACCGGCGCCCATTCCCGCAAGTCCGGTCGATTCGAACAGGCCGAAGGGGGAACCCTGTTCCTTGACGAAATCGGCGACATGCCCCCGGAAGCCCAGACCCGCTTGCTCCGGGTGTTGCAGGAAGGGGAATACACTACCGTCGGCGGGCGCACGCAGATCAAGGCCGACGCCCGTATCGTCGCCGCCACCCACCACGACCTGAAACGGTTGATCCGCCAGGGCCTGTTCCGCGAGGATCTGTATTTCCGCCTCAACGTGGTGCCGATCCGCCTGCCGCCGCTTCGCAAACGTACCGAGGATATTCCCGAGCTGGTGCGGTCCTTCCTGGCCAAGGCGGCGGCGGAGGGGTTGCCCTGGAAAATCATCGACAACGCGGCCATGGATAGCCTGAAGGACTATTCATGGCCCGGCAACGTGCGCGAACTGGAAAACCTGATCCAGCGCCTGGCGGCGCTGTATTCGCAAGAGGTCATCACCGTCGAGGACATCAAGGCCGAACTAGCCGATGCCTCGCCGGAGAATGCCGAGGACGAGGAAAAAGGGTTGTCGCAAACGGTGGAAAACCGTCTTTCCGCCTATTTCTCGGCCCATGCCGACGGGCTACCGGTGGCCGGCCTTTATCAGCGCGTGCTCAAGGAGGTCGAGCGGCCGCTGATTACCCTGACCTTGCAGGCGACCAAGGGCAACCAGATCCGGGCCGCGGAGGTCCTGGGGTTGAACCGCAACACGTTGCGGAAAAAGATCCGTGAACTAAACATTCCTATCCTCAGGGGGGCGAAATGAACGACTCCCCCTCGACCCTGGAAAAGATCCGCGCCTGGATGACCAGCGCCAGCGTGCACCGGAAAATGGCCTATACCCTGGTCGTTTTGGCCGTGGTTTCGGGAACCGCCACCGTCGCCACCATGACGGGGCGAATGTCGGCCATCACCGACGTGCAGACGATCCTCAACCTGCTTTACGTGGACGGCATTATCCTGTTGCTGTTGGGTCTGGTGGTCGCCCGGCGGCTGGTCACCCTGTGGCAGGAACGCCGCAGCGGCCAGGCCGGCGCCGGGTTGCACGGCCGACTGGTGATGCTGTTTGGCTTGGTGGCGGTGACGCCGGCCATCCTGGTCGCCGTGTTCTCGGCCCTGTTCATCAATTACGCGCTTGATGTGTGGTTCTCGGACAAGGTTTTTGACGCCATCAACAAATCTCAGGCGGTCACCCGGGCTTACCTGCAGGAACACCGCAAGAATATTTCCGTTGACGCCTTCGCCATTGCCGGCGACCTGAATTTCAACGCGCCGCTTGTCGGCGTCGATCCCCTGCGGTTCAATCAAATCCTTTCCCAACACGCGGCGCTCAGGGCGCTGTCGGAAGTCCTGGTCATCGACCGCGGCGGCCAGATCATGGCGCGCTCCGAACTCAGCCTGTCGCTCAAGGCCGAAAACATTCCGAAGAAGGTTTTCGACAAGGCCAGCCAGGGCCAAATCGCCATCTTCCGCGGCCGCACCGAAGACCGCATCCGGGCCATCGTCCGGCTGCAGAGTTTCGTCGATGCCTTTCTGCTGGTCGAACGCTTCGTCGATCCGAAGGTCATCGATCACATCAAGCTGATCGATGACGCCGCCGGGCGTTACAAGGCCATGGAAGCGGAACGCGGCGGCATCCAGATCAGCTTCGTGATGATCTTCATCGTCGTCTCGGTGCTTTTGTTGTTGGCCGCCATCTGGGTAGGCTTGACCGTTTCGACCCAAATGGCGAGGCCTATCAGTTCCCTGATCCGGGCCGCCAAAAGGGTCAGCGAAGGCGATTTGAACGTCACCGTCGACGCCCCCGACAGCAGCGACGAAATATCCACCCTCGGGCGCACCTTCAACACCATGACCGGGCAGTCGAGAAGCACCCAGGAAGGCTTGATGGACGCCAACCGCGAACTCGACGAACGCCGCCGGTTCACGGAAACGGTGCTGGCGGGCGTTTCCGCCGGCGTCATTGGCCTCGACGTCCAGGGCAAAATCCATCTTACCAACCGCTCGGCGTCGGAATTGCTGGAGACGGACCTCGATCAATCCGTCGGCCAATCCCTGGGCGACGCGGTTCCGGAAATGGCGGAATTGCTGGAACAGGCGATGGACCGGCCGGAACGCTCGCAACAGGCGGAAATCAAGGTCGGCCGGAAGGGCCGTTTCAGCACCTTGGTGGTTTCCATCGCCGCCGAAAAGCTGGCCGGGGATATCATCGGCTACGTGGTCACCTTCGATGACGTGACCGAGCTGTTCTCGGCCCAGCGCAAGGCCGCCTGGGCCGACGTCGCCAGGCGCATCGCCCACGAGATCAAGAACCCGCTGACGCCGATCCAGCTTTCGGCGGAACGGTTGAATCGGAAATACCTGGGCGAGATCAAAAACGACCCGGAAACCTTCGCCAATTGCACCGAGACCATCGTCCGCCAGGTCGAGGACCTTCACCGCATGGTAGACGAGTTTTCGTCGTTCGCCAGGATGCCGCAACTGTCGTTGAAAAACGAGAACCTGTCGGAAATCTGCCGCGGGGTCATGACCCTGGAAACCAACCGCCATCCGGACATCGGATATGACGCCGACGTGCCCGGAGACAACATCCGGCTTTATTGCGACCACCGTCAGGTTTCCCAGGCCCTGATCAATCTTTTCAAGAACGCCGCCGAAGCCATTATCGGCCGCAAGGAGGACCAAGGGGATAAGGCACCCAAGGGCCAAATCCATGTCACCCTCGGCGCCGGTCCCGGGAAGGACAGGGGCGGGAACCTCGAAGAGAACGTCGTTACCCTGACCATCGAAGACAACGGCCGCGGCCTGCCCAAGGAACACCGCGAACAATTGACCGAGCCCTACGTAACCACGCGCACCAAGGGCACCGGGCCCGGCCTCGCCATCGTCAAGAAAATCATGGAAGACCATAACGGCCATTTGCTGCTAGAAGATCGTGACGGCGGCGGCGCCAGGGTGTCGTTGGTTTTCTACCCGATGGAACAGCCTGCCGGAACCGGACCAAACGGCGAAGAAGAGGACCTAGACCCGATGAAGGCGGCGACCGGCTTTATGTCCCACGGATCTTAGAGGCCGAGGAACCACATGGCACTCGACATCCTGATTGTTGACGACGAAGCCGATATCCGGGTGCTGACCTCGGGCATCCTTCGGGACGAGGGATACCAGACCCGCGAAGCGGCCAGCAGCGCCGACGCCTTGAGCGCCGTCGAGGCCCGGCGGCCGAGCCTGGTGCTGTTGGATATCTGGCTTCAGGGAAGCGAGATGGACGGCCTCGGCATCCTCAAGATTCTGAAACGGGATCATCCGGCGATCCCGGTTCTGATGATGAGCGGCCACGGCAACATCGAAACCGCCGTCACCGCCATCAAGGACGGCGCCTATGACTTCATCGAAAAACCGTTCAAGGCCGACCGCCTGATTGTTCTGGTCGAACGCGCCATCGAGACCGACCGCCTGCGCCGCGAAAACGAGGAGCTGAGGCTTCGCGCCGGCACCGCCAATGAACTGATCGGTCAATCGCAGGCCATCCGCGAGGTCAAGGAATCCATCGACCGGGTGGCGCCCACCAACAGCCGGGTTCTCATTGCCGGTCCGGCGGGATCGGGCAAGGAAGTCGTGGCCAGGATGCTGCACGCGCAATCGCGCCGCGCCAAAGGTCCGTTCATCGTCGTCAATTGCGCCACCATGCTGCCCGAGCGGGTTGAAATCGAGTTGTTCGGAGCCGAAAACGCGGGCCCCGATGGCGAAACACAACAAAAGGTGGGGACCTTCGAGGCCGCCCACAGCGGCACGCTGTTTCTCGACGATGTCGCCGACATGCCCCTGGAAACCCAGGGCAAGATCGTCCGCGTCCTGCAGGAACAGATTTTCGAGCGCGTTGGCGGCACGACCCGGGTCGAGGTCGATGTCCGCGTGATCGCCGCCTCGACGGCCGACCTGACCGAGGAGATCGCCGCCGGGCGTTTCCGCGAAGATTTTTTCTACCGTCTGAACGTGGTACCGATAGAGGTGCCGCCGCTGAAAAAGCGCCCGGACGATATCCCGCTCCTGGCCCAGCACTTCATGGAACGCGCCGCCACCGCCACCGGTCGGCCGCACCGGGAAGTCAGTGCCGACGCCGTGGCCGTTTTGCAGGCTTATTCATGGCCCGGCAACGTCCGCGAGCTGCGCAACGTCGTCGAGCGGCTGTTGATCATGGCCCCCGATGATCCTTCGAAACCCATCGGTATCGACATGTTGCCGCCTGAAATCAACGCTGACGCCCCGGTCAGCGGCAACATGGAAGGAAACTTGGAGATCATGGGCCTGCCGCTGCGCGACGCACGGGAAATTTTCGAGCGCGAATACCTGATGGCCCAGGTGACCCGTTTCGGCGGCAACATATCGAAAACGGCCGAGTTCATCGGCATGGAACGCTCGGCCCTGCACCGCAAGCTCAAATCCTTGGGCGTGCGCAACGAAGACAGGCAATAACGCTTGGGACGTTGACGACGCCCGCTTTCCGGCTAAGTTCTTGGGCTAGGTCATCCCCATTTATGAGTTCATGACCTGGGGCGGTTTCGCGATGACAGAAAAGGCAACGGCTTTATGAAGGTTATCGTCTGCGGCGCCGGACAGGTCGGTTTCAACATCGCCCGCCATCTGGCCCTTGAAAACAACGACGTTACGGTCGTCGACCAGGACCCGGAGCTGGTGCGCCGCATCAGCGACACCTTGGACGCGCAGGGCGTGGTCGGCTATGCATCGAACCCGGACGTCCTTGAGCGGGCCGGGATCGCCGACGCCGACATGATCATCGCCGTCACCTACGCCGACGAGGTTAACATGGTCGCCTGTCAGGTCGCGCATTCGCTGTTCGACGTGCCGACCAAAATCGCCCGGGTGCGCCAGCAAAGCTACCTGCAGCCCATCTACGCCAACCTGTTTTCCCGCGATCACATGCCCATCGACGTCATTATTTCGCCGGAAATCGAGGTCGCCCGCGCCGTCACCCGCCGCCTTCAGGTGCCGGGTGCGTTCGAAATGATCCCGCTAGTCAACGGCAAGGTGAAGCTGATCGGCGTCCGCTGCGAGGAAACCTGCCCGCTGATAAATACCCCGCTCAGGCAGCTGACGCAGCTTTTCCCCGATCTCAATATCGTCATCGTCGGCCTGATGCGGGATTCCAAGCCCATGGTGCCGACAGGCGACGACCATATGGTGCCCGGCGACGAGGTTTATTTCGTCGTTGATTCCGAACAGGTGACCCGCGCCATGGCCGCCTTCGGCCATGAGGAACGCGAAGCCCGCCGGCTGTTGATCTTCGGCGGCGGCAACATCGGGCTTTTCCTGGCCCAGGCGATCGAAAAGGAACACGACTGGGTCAAGGCCAAGATCATCGAAGCCGGCAAGGAGCGCGCCGAACAGATTTCCGGGATGCTGGAAAACACCATGGTCATCAACGGCGACGTTCTGGACCCCGAAATCCTCGAAGAAGCCAACATCAGCCAGACGGAAACCGTGGTCGCGGTAACCAACAACGACGAAACCAATATCCTCGCCTCGCTGCTGGCCAAGCGCTACGGCTGCAAACGGGCGATAACGCTGATCAACACCGGGACTTACGAGCCGTTGATCAGTTCGCTTGGCATCGACGTGGTGGTCAGCCCCCGCAACATCACCGTATCGACGATCCTGCAATACGTGCGGCGCGGCCGCATCCATTCCGTCCATACGCTGCGCGAAGGTTTCGGCGAACTGATCGAAGCCGAGGCGCTGGAAACCTCCGAATTGGTCGGCAAGCCCCTGAAAGAGGTGAATCTTCCACCGGGGGTGTTGCTAGGCGCTATCGTCCGCGACGGCGAAATGATCTGCCCGCGCGGCTCGACGGTGGTGCAGGCCGAGGACAGGGTGGTCCTGTTCGCCGCCGAGGACGTGATCCGCCAGGTGGAAAAGATGTTCTCCGTGCAGTTGGAGTATTTTTAAAAAGCCCCCCTGGGAGGGGAAACAGCATGTCGCGCATTGCCTACGTCAACGGCCAATACGTTCCCCACCTTGAGGCCGCCGTCCATGTCGAGGACCGCGGCTATCAGTTCGCCGACGGCGTTTACGAGGTCATCACCCTTCACGGCGGCCGCATGGTCGGCGAAAAGGGACACATGGACCGCCTCGACCATTCCCTTGGCGAACTCCGCATCGATTGGCCGATGTCCAGACAGGCCCTGTCGGTGGTCATCGGCGAGGTCATCCGGCGCAACCGGGTCGGGGACGGTTTTGTCTATATCCAGGTCACCCGCGGCGTCGCCCGGCGCGACCATCCGTTCCCGGAAAACCCGGAAAGTTCCCTGGTGGTGACGGCCAGGCGGATGCCGCCCATCGACAAGGAGACGCTGCGCCAAGGGGTGTCGGTGATTACCATTCCCGACATCCGCTGGAAACGCCACGACATCAAATCCGTATCCCTGCTGCCCAATGTCCTCGGCAAACAACAGGCCAGGGAGGCCGGCGCCTATGAGGCATGGCTGGTCGATGACGACGGCAACGTCACCGAGGGCACGTCCTCGAACGCCTGGATCGTCACCAAGGACGGCGAACTGGTCACCCACAACGCGTCCTACGCCATCCTCAACGGCATTACCCGGCTTTCGGTCCTCGAAGCGGCGGATGAAGCCGGCATTAAATTCTCCGAACGGCCGTTTTCCGTCGACGAAGCCCTTGAAGCCAAGGAAGCCTTCATCACCAGCTCGACCTCGCACCTCAAGGCGGTGACCCGTATCGATGGGCAATCGGTCGGCAACGGCCACGTCGGAGAGCTGACCGGTCGTATGCTCGATCTCTACGTCGATTTCATCGAAAACCACGGCGGGCCGCGCCATACCGGCACCTGGAACTGACCAAGGTCATGGACTCATAAATGGGGACGACTGTGACGCGTGTTATTTTGTCCACTGGCAAGGAGTTAGGAGGGATTGATGCCAAAGCATCATGACCGACGACACGACGATGCCCAGTGGACAAAAGAACCGCGCCCCAAAAGGGGTCGGCATAGGGCCCGTTTCAGTGCGTCATGCGCCCTCACCGGGGCTCTGGCCCCGCTTTCGCGCCCCTTCCTGCCGCAACGGGCCATCTGCCGATCACAGCTCATCTCCATTTATGAGTCCATGGCCTAGAGGGGTGATTTCCCGTCCATGAAGGAAAAGCCCCTGGCCATCCTGTTCGATTGGGACAACACCCTGGTCGATACCTGGCCGACCATCCATGACGCCCTCAACGTCACCCTCGCCGCCTTCGGTAAAGAGCCCTGGAGCCTCGATGAAACCCGAAGCCGGGTCCGAAAATCCATGCGCGACAGCTTCCCCAAGCTGTTCGGGAACAAGTGGCGGGACGCCGGCGAGGTTTTCTACGAACGTTATGCCGCCATTCATGTGGAGATGCTGCGGCCCACCGACGGCGCCCAGGGGATGCTGGAAAGCCTTTCCCGGACGGGTGTCTACATCGGCGTCGTCAGCAACAAGAAGGGCGATTTCCTGCGCCTGGAGGCCGAACACCTGGGCTGGGACCGGTTTTTCGGCGCCATGGTCGGGGCCTTGGACGCGGACCGGGACAAACCCGCCGCCGAACCCGTCGACCTGGCGCTGGGGACAAGCGGCATTGCCAGGGGGCCCGGGGTGTGGTTCGCCGGCGACGCCGATATCGACATGGAATGCGCTTATAACGCCGGCTGTACCCCCGTCCTGGTCCGCGATCCGGCACCCGGGCCCGGCGAATTCAACGCCCATCCCCCGGCCCGGCACTTCCGGGACTGCGATGCGCTTTGCAAGTTTATTAATTCCCTGTAAGATTATTTTCATGTCGAGGGTCCCCCCGGCGAGGGCCGCCGGGTTGGGGAAGGGGAAAAGTAATAACCAATTGATAAACAGGGAGAAACCCGCGGTCTATCCCCTGATCGATCGGGTTCAAGAAAAAAAGGGGGTGGCATCAATGTCGTCCGAAAAGTCGCAAAACGTGCAGGACGTTTTCCTGAATCACATACGGAAACAGAAAACGCCGGTAACCATTTTCCTGGTCAACGGCGTAAAACTTCAGGGAATCGTCACTTGGTTTGATAATTTTTCGGTGCTGTTGCGCCGGGACGGGCATACTCAGTTGGTTTACAAGCACGCCATTTCGACGGTCATGCCGTCGGTGCCGATCCAATTGTTCGAGCCCGAAAAAGAGGCGGAGGCCGCCGTCGAGGAATAGTCGGCCGGAAAATTGACGGGACCTCGAAAACCCGACCAGCGATCCTCCGCCCCGGACCGGGACGGGGAAACCTGTTTGGTCGTCCATCCGCGTTTGAAATCGGCGTCCAAGACCGGCCGGGAGAACGCGCTCCTGGCCGAAGCCGTCGGCTTGGCCAAGGCCATCAACCTCAACGTCGTCCATTCCGAAATCGTCACCCTGAGCCGGCGCCTGCCGGCAACATTGTTCGGGTCCGGCGTCGTCAAGCGCTTAGGCAACCTCATCGGCGCCAACGGCGAAGGCGAAGAGAAAGACCGGGGAAGGGCGATGAACGGGGGCAAAATCACCGTCGTCATCGTCGACGCGCCGCTGACGCCGGTGCAACAGCGCAACCTGGAACGGGACTGGCAATGCAAGGTCATCGACCGCACCGGGCTGATTCTGGAGATTTTCGGCGAGCGCGCCCGTACCCGCGAGGGCCGATTACAGGTCGAGCTGGCGGCGTTGACCTATCAACGCGGCCGCCTGGTCCGGAGCTGGACCCATCTTGAACGCCAGCGCGGCGGCGCCGGTTTCATGGGCGGCCCGGGCGAAACCCAGATCGAAACCGACCGCCGCCTTATCGGCCGGCGCATCACCCGCCTCAAGGGCGAATTGAAAGACGTCAAGCGCACCCGCCAGCTTCATCGCCAGGCCCGCCGCCGGGTGCCTAATCCGGTGGTGGCGCTGGTCGGTTACACCAACGCCGGCAAATCGACCCTGTTCAACCGCCTGACCAAGGCCAAAGTCAAAGCCGAGAACCAGCTTTTCGCCACCCTGGATCCGACCATGCGGGGGTTCGAGGCGCCGTCGGGCCGGACCGCCATCCTGTCCGATACGGTCGGTTTCATCTCCCAACTGCCGCATGAACTGGTCGACGCCTTTCACGCCACCCTCGAGGAAGTGGTGGAAGCCGACGTCATCGTTCACGTCCGTGACGCCGCCCATGCCGACACGGAAGCGCAAAAATCCGATGTGTTGGCGGTGCTCCGGGATATGGGATTGGGCGACGATGTCGAGGAAACCCTGATCGAGGTGTTGAACAAAATCGACCTGTTGACGGCGGCGGAAAGAGAGGCCCTGGCCAACCGGACGGCGCGCAGCAACATCCCGGCAGTGATGGTATCGGCAATCAATGGGGACGGGTGCAAGCAACTGATCACCGTCATCGACGAGCGGATCACCGCCCGTTTCAAGCTGATCGAGGTGTCGCTGGCCCACGACGACGGGGCTTCGCTGGCGTGGTTTTACGATCATGGCGAGGTCGTCGAGCGCCAAGACAAGGCCGAAGCCATCCACCTGAAGGTGCGCCTCGACGCCGCCAACTGGGCGCGTTTCCAGCGCCGCCTGCCTTAATGCCCGGCCAAGTCCCGCTCGGGGCCGGAGGAGGGGCAGGGTTGACTTATTCGCTGTCTACTAGTAGAATAATCGGACCCAGCAGGAGTTTTCTCATGGCCACCGCAGCCACCCAGAAGAAATGGCGCGACAAGCACCGCCTGGTGAAAAGCCAGCTCAACGTGATGGCGAAGAAACAGACCCACGAGGACCTCGACGGCTTCTCCGGCGCCTTCCAGTTGCGCGGTAAGGGCGAGGCCGTGACCTTCGCCGCCTTCGTCGTCCGGGCGCTCATACAACGCGCCGATTTCGACGCCAAGGCGGCGAAAATGCTCGACGATTTCACCGACGCCTACCACCGCGACCGGGACATCCACGCCAGTTAGAAACGCCACGGGATAAAAGCGGAAACTTTAGTTTTCCTTGATAGGGGCCCCGGTCCACCCTAGATTTCCTCAGAGACCCTCAACGACGCCGAAAATATCGACAAACAAGAAATAAAGGGGCACGAACAGATCATGCGGGTTGGTTTCATCTATCCTGCCTGGACTAAATCCTACGGAATTTTCGGTTATTTCGCCCGCCGCAACTCCAGCTGGCCGCCGATGAACCTGGCCCTCCTGGGAGCCATTGTCGAACGGCACGGCCACGAGGCCTTCATCGTCGACGGCACCATCGACAACTTGTCGGTAAAGGATACGGTGGCCAAGGTGCTTGCCGAGGACCCGGGAATCGTCGGCCTCACGACCTACAGCCCGTTCTTCCACGTCCAGGTGGAGTTGGCCACGGCGCTGAAAAAGGCGCGGCCCGACCTGCCGGTCATGATCGGCGGCTCGCATACCACCATCGTCAAGGAAGAGGCGCTTCTGGACTGTTTCGATTACGTCTTCGTCGGCGAAGCCGAGAACGTCCTGCCCCGGTTCCTGGACCGCCTTCAGGAAGGCCGGACGCCTGAGGGGCTGAAGGGCATCATCTGGCGGGGCGAGGACGGCAAGCCGGTTTTCGAAGGGGCGGCGGACCCGCTTCAGGATTTCGACAGCCTGCCCATGCCCAACCGTACCCTGCTCGACAATCCCGGGTATCTTCTGGGAACGCTGGAAGGGCGCAATCCGTTCACCTTGATCCAGACCACTCGCGGTTGCCCGTGGAAGTGCATCTTTTGCGCTTCCAAGGACCTCAACACCACCCTTATCCGCCGCCGGTCGCCGGAATCGGTCGTCGCCGAGATGAAGCACGTGGTCGACACCTATGGGGTAAGGCATTTCTTCATCGTCGATGACGTGTTGACGCTCTATGACGAGCATATCCTCAAGATTTGCGACCTCATCGAGGAGGAGGGGCTCGACGTCACCTGGGAAGGCAGCACCCGGGCCAACCTAACCAACGACGAACAGATCAAGCGGATGGCCGAATGCGGCCTGATCCGGCTGTCCTTCGGCCTTGAGACCGTGGACACGGAAATGCGCAATACCATGAAGAAGAAGGTGCCGCTGAAGTATTACGTCGAGGCCAACCGCATCCTCAACAAGTTCGGGGTCGAGGCCCTGAACTCGGTAATGATCGGGCTGCCGGGCGAAAGCGAGGAAACGGTGCGCACGTTGCTTCGTTTCCTGGGTAAGAACCGCGATATCAAACAAGCCAACCTGGCTATCGCCGTTCCCTATCCGGGAACCGAGTTCTACCAGATCGCCAAGAAAGGCGAGCAGGGGGTGACCCTTCATACCGACGATTTTTCGCAATACCGCCGCTACGGCGCCGCCGTTACGACGGTCGGCGATCTAACGCCGCAGGACCTGGTGGAGCTCCAGAACGAGGGCTTCGTCCGCATCTACGCCACGCCTTGGCGATGGGCGCCGATGTACGGCAAACACGGTGTCATCGGTTTTGTTTTATTGTTCGTCCGCGTTGGGCGGATGATACTTTGGCGGTCGTCGCGTCTGTTTAAGTCGCTGTTCAGCGTCCCGAAACCGGCCGCCGCGTCGGCCGGCGGCCCCGGTGGCCAGGCGGAAACCGAATTCGGCCATCAGGGAACGCCGAAAAGCCCGCACTTCTAGGGAATTAAACTTTGCCTCGGGGGAGACGGAGACCGTGCGCCGGGATCAGTCGTTCCGGGGCGGAAACCCGATGGTATCCCTGATGATGTAGCTGGGCCGGCCCCGGACGTCGCTGTAAATCCGGCTGATATAGACGCCAACGACCCCGACACCCCCCATCAGCCCCCCCCAGAGCAGTAGCAGGTACAACACCATCCCCGCGCCGTCGGGAAGGGGGAGGCCAAAAAGCATCGCCAAAAGCCCGAGGGCGGACATGGCAAAGGCGAATATCCCCACCACCAATACGCCATAGATCGGCGCCATCGAGAAAGAGGTGAACCCGGTCATGAAGTTTTCGAGGGCGCCCCAACTGAAAGTGCCGGGGTAATGGGTTTCGCCGGCGCTCCGTGCCGCCCGTTGGTAATAAACCGGGACCTGCTTGAACCCGACCCACGACATCAGGCCCCGGAGATAGGGTTGCGATTCACCCAGCCGAAGGATCTCCTCGATGGCCCGGCGGGAAAGCAGCCGGAAGTCACCGGCCTCGACGGGAAGCGACAAATCGGAAACGGCATGAATGACCCTGTAGGCGGCCCTGGTCACCGTCTTGCGGAAGGTGGTTTCGCCTTCCCGGAAGGTCCTGACGGTATAGACCGAATCCGCGCCCTCGCGCCACTTGGCCAGCATCTCGGCAATAACCTCAGGCGGATCCTGGAGGTCTGAATCCATGTTGATGACGGCCTCGCCCGAGGCGCGGGCCATGCCGGCGAGAATGCACGCGTAATGGCCGAAGCGCCGCGACATGTTGATGATCTTGACCCGATTGTTCCTTTCCCGCGCGGCGAGGAGGATATCGAGTGAACCATCGTCTGAATCGTCGTTGACGAAGATCAATTCGTAATCCGTATTGTCGCTTTTGAAGACGTTCTCCAGGCGGCCGATCAGTTCGGACAACACGTCCTCTTCGTTGCGGAACGAAAGGATCACCGAAACCAACAACTTATCGGGGGGGGCTTTTTTCGGCTTGGTTTTGGATTTTCGCTCAGCCATTACATGGTTCCCGGCTTTACCTGTTTTCCAGACCGTCGGGCTCGTAAACGACGATCTTAGAGCCTGAGTCGTCGATTCCGAAACTGACCTGGGTCAGGTCCTTCAATTTTTCCTGCACCGCCGGCTGTTTGTCGGGCTCGACGAACAACAGCAAGAACCCGCCGCCACCAGCGCCAAGAAGTTTACCGCCGATGGCGCCGGCGTCCCGGGCAGCCTGGTAAAAATCATCGACTTCCGGCGTCGTCACGTTGTCCGCCAGCTCACGCTTCAGCATCCAGGATTCGTGCAGCAACTCGCCGATATCGCGGAGCGGGCGGCTATCGGATTGAAGGATGCTCAGGGCTTCGTCGACCATCCCCGCCATGGCAGTCAAATGTTTTTCACGGTTGTCGATATTGTCGATCTGCTTCTTAGCGATTTCCGAGGCGAACCTGGACAGCCCGGTGAAATATAGAAGCAGGTGGTCTAAGAGTTCCTCCTGGCGGGCGGAGGAAATATTCGTGGGCTTGACCTCGAAACCGCCGTTCTTGTGAAAATCGATGCGGTTGATACCTCCGAAGGCGGCCCAGATCTGGTCCTGGGAACCGACATGTTCCTCGATCACCCGCTGCTCGATGCGGATCGCCGCCTCGGCCAGGGTTTTCGGTTCCATCCTGTCGCCCTTGAGCACCGCCAGGGAATTGATCAGCCCGACGGTGAACGACGATGACGAGCCCAGACCGGATCGCGCCGGCAAGTCGCCGTCGTGATGAATTTCAATGCCCACATCGACCCCCTGGTCCATCAAAACCCCCCTGACGGCGGGGTGACGGATTTCCTCTAACTCTTTTACGTTTTCAACCTCGGAATAGACGATCCGGTGGCGGTGCTCGAAAAACGGCGGCAAAGGCCGGATGGAGATGTAGCAATACTTGTTGATGGCGAAGCCGAACACGGCGCCGCCGTGTTCCAAGTACCACTTCGGATAATCGGTCCCGCCGCCGAAAAGCGACACGCGAAAAGGGGTGCGGCTGATGATCATGGGCCTTATTCCGCCGCGCCCGGATCCTGGTAAATCTTCTCGCGCCCATCAGGATTGATCAGCGGCAGATCAAACTGTTCCGTCTCCATCGCTTTCTTCTTCGTCATGGGATGACCGGCGTTACCGGAAAAATCTGGAAAAGAATTCTGCCGAGCCGTATACAACATCTCCGGGACGCCTTCTATCCGAAAAATTGGAACAAAAAATTCTTGGCCGAAATCCCCTTAGCATTTCAATTTATAATCACTATATAACCACCTGAAATTCTATGGTTTTTTCATACTGTTTCCATAAGGTAATATCCTCCTTTGATAGAGGGGAAATTGGGGAAATAATACTCAAGAATTCAAAAAGGTTCAGCAATTGACTCAAGTTCGCGTGGGCATCGTTGTCGACCGTATCGGCGTTGTCGAAAACTATTCCATTCCGGTCATCTCCGCCTCGGCGAAGGATGCCGGCCACGAGGTGATTCTTGTCGAATACGACAAGAACCCCAAAGCCGCCGCGGAAAGGATGAAATCGTTCAAGCCCGATGTGCTGGCCTATTCGGTGATGTCGCCCGATGCCGGAAAATACCTGGATATCAACACCCACCTGAAAAAAGAAACCGGTGCGTATTCGCTGTTCGGGGGTGTCCATCCGACGTTTTTCCAGGAGTACATCCACAAAGACGGGGTCGACGCGATTTGCGTCGGTGAGGGCGATATCGCCATCAGGGATTTTCTCGATAATTTCGGCACCGACAAAATGTTCGAAACCACGAACATTCATTTCAAGCTTGACGATGGCGCCATAAAAAAGAACCCCATCACCCGGCTGATCGATGATTTGGATTCCCTGCCGCCGCCGGACAAGGCGATGCTCTACGAAGCCAGCTACGGCCTGCGTGAGCTGCCCATTCGGGGTTTCTTCGCCAGCCGCGGCTGTCCCTACAAGTGCACGTACTGCTTCAATCACGCCTTCAACGACATGTATAAGGGCAAGGGCGACATCGTGCGCACCAAATCCATTCCCTACATGATCGAGGAAATCCAGAACACCATCGCCCGCTATCCATCGAAGTTCCTGAAATTCCATGACGATGTCTTCGGCATCAAGAAGGATTGGCTCGAGGAATTTAGCGACGTTTACCCGAAACAGGTTGGGCTCCCTTATGTCGCCCTGGTGCGGCCCAACATGGTCGACGAGGAATACGCCAAGAACCTCAAGAGATCAGGCTGCCATGCGGTGTGCATCGCCATCGAATCGGGCAACGCCGACATCCGCAACAAGGTCATGCTGCGCAGTATGAAGGACGAGCAGATCTACGCGACCTTTGAAATCCTGCAAAAAAACGGCATTAAATCGTACTGCCTGAACATGATGGGCCTGCCCGGCGAAACGGGGGAGAATTTCAAGGAAACCGTGCGCATCAACCAGAAATGCAAGGTCGATTATGCCGATGCCTCCATTTTCCAGCCCTATCCGGGCGTCGGCCTGACCAAATACGCCCGGGAAAACGGATACCTGGACGAAGAAAACGAGAGTTGGGGCGGTCAATTTTCCGAAACCGTCCTCAACTTCCCGCAGGAGCTCAAGGACCGTTTGCACAGCTATCAGGCGGTCTTTCCCTTGCTTGTCGAATACCCGTGGCTGGAGCGCCACATCGATTTGGTTGAAAAAATATACAAAATCAACCTGGGCAAAATTAGGCTGGGCAAAAATATGCTTGGGTTGTTGATGCGCTTTACTTATGGCTGGATGCTTTACCGGCGCATCTATCCGGTGCCGGTGCCGTTCAAGCTTTTGGCCTGGACCGGCTTTAGGATATTGACTTCAAAACACCGAAACTGACCGCCCCGGCATTAGCCGGAGACCTTGGAGACCTTATTGCATGGAAAATGCCGTTTTTGCGCTCTAATATTCATCGGCGATGAATATACCAGCGGGGGTCGGGAGGCTTCCGCTCAAATAATCCTGGGACCAAGGAACCAAGGAAAAAGAATCGATGGCCAGCATCCTGTTCATTAGCGACAATTTCGTGAACGAAGGTTTGGGCATCATGTACCTGAGTTCGTACCTGAAAGCGAACGGGCACGATGTCGAATTGACGCTGCTTCAGGATTACAAGCGCTTCGATGACCTGATCCAGTTCGTCGAGGAATGCGATCCGGATTTAGTCGGTTTTTCCGTCATGACGCCCCAGGTCGAACAGTTCCGGCCGATTTCCAAACTGATCAAGGAAAAAACCGGGCGAACCATCGTCTGGGGCGGGGCGCACTGCATGTTCATGAGTGAGGACGTCATGAATTATGGCTGCGTCGATATCATCTGCATCGGCGACGGCGAAGAGGCCCTGTTGACGCTGATGGATCGAATCGAGGACGGCGAGGACTATGCCGACGTCAGAAGCCTTTTTGTGAAGACCGGCAAAGGGTGGGTCCGCAATCCCCTGGCACCGTCGGAAGATAATCTGGACAAGTACCCTTTTCCCGACCGGGGGCTCTACTATGACAAATACCCGCTGATGGCGAATTTCGCCGTTAAGCGGTTCATCACCACCCGCGGCTGTCCCTACAAGTGCTCGTATTGCTTCGAGCCAACCTATTTCGACATGTACAAGGGGAAGGGCAAGGTTTTTCGCCGCCACAGCATCGATTACGTAATTGCCGACGTCAAACAGATGCTGGAAAAATACCCCACCCGGCGAATCCATTTTTGCGATGATATCTTCAACCTGGACAAAAACTGGGTGAAGACGTTTTCAAAGAAATACAAAGAAAATTTCTCTCTCGATTGGTCGTGCAACATCGAAATCACCAGCCTCGACGAGGACATCATCAAAGCCATTGTCGACGGCAGGTGCCGGGGAGGGACGTTCGGGCTGGAATGCGGTGTCGAGGAAACCCGTATCAACATGCTCAACAAGAAAATCACCAATGCCCGCTATGTCGAAGTCACCGACCTGCTGCGCAAACACAATTTCAAGTTCATCATGAACATTATGTTCTGCCTGCCCAACGAATCGCTGGACGCCGCCATCGAAAGCGTCCGATTCGGCAGTTCGCTAAAACCCTTCGGCATCAGGATGAGCATCCTTAAAATGTACAAGGGAACGGAACTGGCCAATTTTGCCATCGCCAATGACCTCAGCGAAGGGGTGGGGGAATTCACCTTCAAGGCCAAGGACGTCCACGGGGATTTCGACAAAATCGCCAACATGACCTGGGCCGCGACCATGTTCGGGAGGTTCCCGTTCTTTCTCCGTTTCGCCAAACCCCTGCTGTCCAGCAGGTGGGCCAAGATATTCATGCCGTTGCACTATTTGAACCACTGGGAAGACATAAAATTCTTCGATATTCCCCTTCGGCAGTCCCTGCAGTATTTCTGGAGCTCCCGCGACGTGTTCATCGGCGGCATGGCGAAGGCACAGGCCGACACCTACCGGGCCGAAGACGGTACCGAGTTTTCGGCCGACGACGTGTTCGCCAAGCCAAAAGTGGTGATCGACTGGAACGCCGAGTGGAAACGCGGGGACACCTACGCCCCGATGGACAAAAACTAGAACCAGCATGTGCTTCCGGGCAACGAACGGCCCGCCCCGTCGGCCCGGGGAAGGGATTTATCGGGCGCACGCCCAGACGTCGAAAAAGTCAAACGTTTCCGCCTTGGCATAACTTCCCTGGAAGGCGCCGAGAAAGTCCTCGTCAAACATCGGATTGCCGTAATAGCTGTCCATGGCAAAGGGCCGCTCGCCTTTGGGAACCAGCCAAATATCGGTGTTGCAGCCGCGAATCATGGCCAGCGTGTCGTCGGTCAGCGGAATCTTCATCTTGCTGGTCTCCATGACCGGCGCCGCGTCCAGGGTGTAGGGATGGCCCTCCAGCACCAGCAAGGATTTGTAGAAGGTGCGGTAATAATTGGCGATGTTTTCCCCGACTCCCATTTCGATGGCGAGGTCCGGATACTTGGCCATAATCATACGGATTTCGGTCTGGATGGCGCCGATTTCCTGCCAATGAAGGGCCCGGTAAAAACGCTTCTGCACCGGAACCCCCAAAATCAAAATTAGGGCGGCGGCAAGCCCCATCCCCGCCAGCACCTTTTCCCGATGCTTCTTGACCCGGCCGGCATGGCGAAAAATCTGGTCAATGAAGATTGCCAGGAAGGGGAAAAAATAATGGATTCCGCCGCCAACCTTCGACGCCGGAAAGATGATCGCGACCAGACTGGCGAAAAAGACCCAAAAATAGGCTTTTTCCGCCAGCAGCGGGTGTTTCCTCGTCCAGCGATGGGCAGCCAGGAAAAACAGCCCCGGGATTAGATAAATCAGGCCGTAGCGGACGACTTTAAACAAAAGACCGGCCGGATTCGCCTTGTCGGCTATCAAGCCGAACCAGGCGAGATAGTTCGAAATCGAGAAGACGGAAAAGGCAAACGGTAATAAAACCACCGTCAGGCCCGCTGCGCACATCGCCCCGAAAGCCTTGAGGCCCCGGTTTTCATTCAGGCAATGGAAGATGACCACCGGGGCGAAATAAACCCCGGCATGAAGTTTCATCCCCACCGCCAAACCGGCAGACAAGGCGATGATGATTGAATGGCGCCATTCAGGCCGCTTGGGATCCGATGCATTGGCCGCCCACACGGCAATGATCCCGAGAAGCGCAATGATCGAATCCGGCCGGTTCCAGATCGAATAGGGAACGTGGAGCAAAACAAGAGCGGCGGCGAAAATGGCGCCGCCGGCGGCTGCTTCCACCCCCCGGCGGCGATGGGAAAGGAAAACGAAAAACGGGATCAACAGGGCGGCTAAAATCGACGCCGCCTTGCCGCTCAACACCGACGGCCCCAAAACGCCGATCGCCAGTGCATGCATGACAAAAGTAAGGGGCCCATAAACGTTGGACACCATGCCCGGTTCGTCAAACCCCGGGTAAGCCGGAACGCCGTCGAGAAGCCGGAATGAAATCAAGGTCACGCTGGGCTCGCCATGATCCAGGTAACCGGGATACAAAAGGTAGCTGCCCAAAGCCCAAGCCAGGACGAGTAGAAACAGGCCGGCCAAGCCTAAAAGCAACCACAGCCGGTGGCGGACGATTAATTCCCCGGCGTGGGACAAGGGGGAAGGAGAGGCCATGGGGGGCGATCCTATTCGGTTTCCCCGGACGCGGCCAAAATATCCGCGGCCGCGGCCAGGATTTGGTCTTCGTCCAGCGCCGCGACGCAGGGAAACATGCCGTTTTCGGCCGGCAGGACGCAATCGCCCAGGCACCCCTCGCAGGGCATGGAGTGATGGACGAAGCGGGCGTTGGGCGGCGTGATGGCCGGATCATAGGGGACGATTTCGCCGACATAGGCGGCGCTGGCCAGGCACAAGGTCGGCGCGCCGACGGCGGCGGCAAGGTGCATCAAGGCGGTGTCCACCGAAACCACCAGGCGGGCGCCGCGCAACATCGGCACCAGGTTTTCGAAAACCCGGTCGTCGAAAGTGACGCCCGGAAGGTCGAGCAGGGTCTTGAATTCCCCGTTGGCGTCAAGGTCGGACCGGGTGCCGGTGATCACCACCCGCGTCGCGGACGGGAGGCTCTCGATCAGGCGCCGGTAGAGGGCAGGGGGGCTCTGCTTTTGCCGGACCGCCGAGAACGGCTGCATGACCACGAAAGGGTCATCGGCGGCCTCGGCAGTTTCGGCCGGGGGCAGCCTTTCCCCAGGCAGAAGCGCCACCGGCGGCGGGCTTTCTTCGGCCCCGGAAAGCCAATCGGCGAACCGGGACCAGCGGACGACCTTGTCCAGACGGGGATCGCCGGAATCGTAAAGCCGCCCGTAAAGGCGCCGGTTTTGCCCGAGGCGGGCGTCGTATTTCGGCCACGGCCGGGGCTCCATGGCCACCGCCTCGGGCGCCTGGGCGGCGGCGACCAGGGCTTCGTCCAGGTCCGGGTGGCGCAAATAGTCGGTGTGAACGACGAGCCGGTAATGGGCCTTGAAAATATCGTCCGTAACCCGGCGGCGGTATCCCAGGTCCCGGCGCAGGCGGTCGAAATCGACGCCCAGGCCCCTAACGCCCGCGGGTAGCAGAAACGCCATCTTCATGGCGTCGGAACGGAGCGCCACCGTTACCGGCTCGTCCTTTTCCGCCAGGCGCACGAACCGTCCCGCCACATGGGCGAACAGCACCGTATCGCCGAGCCCGCCCGAGGAAATCAACAGCACGCCCCGGGCCGTGCCTGGGCGCGGCGTGGACCGCCGCTTGCGGTTCAGCCACCAATCGAGGATGCGGAAGGGTTTAATCACCGGTTTCCGCCGTCAATAGGCGGCATAGGATTTTTCTTCGATCAGGCGCGAACCCAGGAGCTTGTTGATTTCCCGTTTCAGCCGCGAGCGTTGGTCATTGTTGACATAGACGGCGCGGGCCAGCTCGACGAACCGGTCGCCGAAATTCTTGTCGCGCTCACAATCCCGTATGTCGTCCTCGATCTCCCACAGGCGCTCGTTGGATTCCTTCAGGCCCGCCGTCAGCTTCTCCAGTTCCGGCGTCGCTTCGATCGCTTCGTCCCGGGCCCGGGTCAGGGTTTCCCATTCAAGCTTGACGTTCTTGAGCTTGTCTTCGTCCTCGATGCGCTCAAGCCTGATCTCGAGGATGGTGATCTTGTCGATCAACTCCCCCGGGGAAACCTCGACGGATATGCTTGCGGTCAACCTCTGGCCCCTTTCATCGGAAGCAGCGGACGGACGCCATCCTATCTATTCCAGATTGGCCTTGGAACCGCCAGCCGAAAAATTCCAAGGGCCGGCGAAAACAACCGAGAAAGCGGCTGGATTTTGCCGTACCGCCGCCTATAATCCGTCGGCTATCGCCTTAAACACGACCCGACGACCACCCCAACCCAACCGGAACGATCCATCATGAGCGCAAAAAAAGCCGCCTTTATCGGGCTCGGCAACATGGGCTTTCCCATGGCCGGGCATCTTTCGAAGGCCGGCTTTGACGTCACCGTTTACAACCGCACCGCCAAAAAAGCTGAAGCCTGGAT
Organism: Rhodospirillaceae bacterium; assembly: GCA_002686255.1. Classification (GTDB taxonomy): domain Bacteria; phylum Pseudomonadota; class Alphaproteobacteria; order Rhodospirillales; family Casp-alpha2; genus Casp-alpha2. The sequence continues at coordinate 18,479 of NZAZ01000139.1, read as the reverse complement.
CACTGAGCACGGCGGCGCCCGCGCCGAAACGCCGGCCCTGGCCGCCGAGGGGGCGGATATCGTCGTCACCTGCGTCGGCAACGACGACGACCTTCGCGCCGTGACACTGGGAGATTCCGGCGTCCTGGCGGGAGCGGGGAAGGGGAGTCTGGTCATCGACCACACCACGGCCAGCGCCATTGCTGCGCGCGAAGTGGCCGAAGCGGCGGCGGCAAATGGCGTCGGTTTTCTGGACGCGCCGGTTTCCGGCGGCCAGGAAGGGGCGCAGAACGGCCAGCTCACGATCATGGTCGGCGGCGAAGAAGAAGACTTCGCCCACGGCGAGCCGGCGATGCAATCCTACGCCCGGGCGGTCACCCATATGGGGCCGGTGGGATCGGGGCAGTTGACCAAGATGATCAACCAGATCTGCTGCTCATGCGCCATCCAGGCGCTGGCCGAAGGGATGAATTTCGCCGTCAAATCGGGGCTCGATCCGCACCAGGTCGTCGACGTGATTTCCAAGGGCGCGGCCCAGTCGTGGCAGATGGAAAACCGCGGCAAGACCATGGTCGACGGCAAGTTCAATTTCGGCTTCGCCTGCGACTGGATGCGCAAGGATCTGGGCATCTGCCTCGATGAAGCGCGGGTCAACGGGGCGCAGATTCCGCTGACGGCGCTGATCGAGACCTTTTATGCCCGCATCCAGGCCCGGGGCGAGGGCAAGCTCGACAATTCGGCCCTCTACCGCCTGTTGAGCGACGCCTGAGGGGGCCGCAAGGATGACCAAAACAGCCTTCATCGGCCTCGGCGTCATGGGCGGCCCCATGGCCGGGCATCTGGCCAAGGCCGGGCACCAGGTCACCGTCTATAACCGCACCGCCGGGAAAGCCGAAAACTGGGTCAAGGAGCACGGCGGCGAAAGTGCCCCGACCCCGGCCCAGGCCGCCGGCGGCGCCGAAATCGTCTGCGCCTGTGTCGGCAACGACAACGACCTCAGGAGCGTCGTTTACGGCGACGACGGCATCCTCGCCGGGATGAAGAAGGGCGCCATCTTCGTCGATCACACCACGGCGTCGGCCACCGTCGCCCGCGAAATCGACGCCAAGGCCAGGGGCTTGGGCCTCGGCTTCCTCGACGGGCCCGTATCGGGCGGCCAGGCGGGGGCGGAAGAAGGCCAACTCACGGTCATGGTCGGCGGCCAGCAGAAGGACTTCGACGCCGCCGAGCCGGTCATCGGCACCTATGCCAAGGCGGTGACTCTCCTGGGCCCCGCCGGGGCCGGCCAATTGACCAAGATGGTCAACCAAATCTGTTTCGCCGGCCTGGTCCAGGGCCTGTCGGAAGGCATCGCCTTCGCCCGGGCGGCGGGCCTCGACGCCAACAAGGCGATCGACGTGATCTCAAAGGGCGCGGCCCAGTCCTGGCAGATGGACAACCGGGCCGCGACCATGATCGAGGACAAGTTCGATTTCGGCTTCGCCGTCGAATGGATGCGCAAGGACTTAGGAATCGCCCTGACCGAAGCCCGCGACAACGGCGCCATGCTGCCGGCGAGTGCCGTCGTCGATCAGTTCTACGCCGAGATCATGGCCATGGGCGGCGGCCGCTGGGACACCTCGAGCCTGATCCGGCTCCTGACCCGTAAAGGGTAGGGGCCGGCCCCTAAATATTCCCTGCTTTAAGCGACTTCGTGGTCGGCCATCAGCTCCAGCGCCTTGACCATGGCCGAATGGTCCCAGGCGCCGCCGCCGCGCGCCGCGCAGGCATTGAAAAGTTCCTGGGCGGTGGCGGTGTTCGGCAGGCTGAGGCCCAGCGCCCGGGCGCCCGAGAGCGCCAGATTGAGGTCCTTCTGATGCAGCTCGATCCTGAAGCCGGGATCAAACGTGCGCTTGATCATCCGTTCGCCGTGAACCTCGAGGATCTTGGACGACGCGAACCCGCCCATCAGCGCCTCGCGGACCTTGGACGGGTCGGCGCCGGCCTTGGAGGCGAACAGCAGGGCCTCGCCGACGGCCTCGATGTTGAGGGCGACGATGATCTGGTTGGCGACCTTGCACGTCTGTCCGTCGCCGTTGCCGCCGACCAGGGTGATGTTCTGGCCCATCAGATCGAACAGCGGCTTGATTCCGTCGAAGGTCTTCTGCTCGCCGCCGACCATGATGGTGAGGGCCGCGTTCTTGGCCCCGACTTCGCCGCCGGAAACGGGAGCGTCCAGGTAATCGCAGCCGAGATCGTTGATTTTCTTGGCGAATTCCTTCGTCTCGATGGGCGAGATGGAGCTCATGTCGACGACCGTCTTGCCCGAGGACAGGCCATCGGCGACGCCGTTCTCGCCGAACAAGACGGCTTCCACGTGGGGCGTGTCCGGCACCATGACGATGATGATCTCGGACTGCTCGGCCACTTCCTTGCCCGACGAACAGGCGGTGCCGCCGCCATCCAGCAGTTCCTTGGGCAGGTCGACGATGTCGTGCAGGAAAAGCTCGTGGCCGTCTTGCTGAAGGTGCCCGGCCATGGGGCGTCCCATGATCCCGAGGCCGATAAAACCGATCTTGCTTATTGAATTTCCTCCCTTGGGTATGCCGTGTTCGTAACCGTTCATTCTTCAACGACGGTTGTCCGTGGTTAGAGCCCGTGGAATCCCGCCGCCTTAGCCGGCCTGCGGGACCAAACTCGGCGTCGGCGCGGATCGGCATATAACAGTCCGCCAACACCGCCACCAGAAACAGCGGCTGGGCTAATACCAAGGAGCGATTATATCACTCTTCCCGCTTGGCCCGGGTCCAGTAAACATCGAGCACCTCATCGACGGGAAGGTCGTCGATCTTCTTGCCGTCGTCGGCCAACAGCGCCTCCATGCGGCGGAACCGGCGCTCGAACTTGGCATTGCCGTCCCGGAGCGCCTGTTCGGGGTCGATATCCAGCTTGCGGGCCAGGTTGACGCAGCAAAACAACAAATCGCCGATTTCGTCCTTGAGCCGCACCGAATCGCCGCCGTTGATTTCGGCCTCGACTTCGGCCAGTTCCTCGCGCACCTTGGCGGCCACCGGGACCACGGTTTCCCAGTCAAAACCGACCCTGGCGGCGCGTTTCTGCAGCTTTTGCGCCCGGGTGAGGGCGGGGAGGGCGGAAATTACCCCATCGAGGGCGCTTTTGGCGCTTGCGTCCGGTTTTTCGGCGCCGCAGGGGTTGCCGGCGTTTTCCTTGGCAATTTCCCGGGCTTCGCGTTCAAGCCGTTTGTGCTCCTCCCAGGCCACGGTCTGGGCCTCGGCATCGGCCATGGTGGCGTCGCCGAAAACGTGGGGGTGGCGGCGCACCATCTTGTCGGCAATGGCCCGGGCGACGTCCTCGAACCGGAAATCGCCTTTTTCACTGGCCATTTGGGCGTGAAACACGACCTGAAACAAAAGGTCGCCCAATTCGTCCTTCAGCGCCGCCATGTCGCCTTGCTCGATGGCGTCGGCGACTTCATAGGCTTCCTCGATGGTATGCGGCGCGATTGTGGCGAAGGTCTGCTCCACGTCCCACGGGCATCCGCCGTCAGGATCGCGAAGCTTGGCCATGATGTCGATCAGGCGCTGGATATTACCGGAATTTTCGCTCATTCGGGGGCTTTCAAGGGGCCAATTTCAGGGTAATTCAAATAACCGTCTAAAAGGGGAAGGAAAACCCCGAAAATCGGCTTTTCCGTGGGTGGGGTGGATATGGCGTGAATTTACCTTTGTCGCATAATGTATATTATGGCAAATTTTATAAGTTAATTTGTTTTCAATATGTTGTGGTCCGTTCCTTTTGTTATTTTGCCGGGTTGTCGCGGCCCCTCATTTCCCTGTCCGCGGACGCGAGTTAATCGCCGCCGGTAATCGTTCTCGAAAGCATTTTCCGGCCCTGCAAACACCCCTTCTCACGGCGCCGCCGCGGCCGTTTCCGCACCGGCGCCGGAAAGATCGCCTAAGCTCCGTTTGGCGATGTCTTTTGCCGTCGCCCCGTCCACGGCCCGGAGGTTGTTGGCGGCCCGGGCCCGGGTAATCAGGTTTTCGCCCAAACCGTCGATATCGGCGGCGGAAACGTAGCGTCCGACCGCCGCCCCGAGCATCATTTCATCGAACCAGGCCAATAAAACCGCCGGAATGTCGGCGATTTCGCATTCCAGGCCCTCGGCGATGGCGCCGAGGCGGTCCTGGTCGGCGCCCATGTTGTATTCGGCCACCGCCGGCAGCGTGAAGCTGCACGCCAAACCGTGCGGCATGCCGAACAAGGCCGTAAACGGATAGGAAATCGAATGCGCCAGCGCCGTTTGCGTGGTTCCCATGGCGAAACCGGCGATGGTCGAGGCCACTTGCATTTCCCGCCGTGCCTCGATGTCGTCCGGGCGCTCGAGGGCGATTAGCAGATGATTTCGGATCGAGCCGATGGCGGTCGTCGCCAGGCGATCGGATTCGGGCGTGTGATTGTTGTTCCAGACGGCCTCCATGGCGTGCGACAACGCATCCAGCCCGCTGGCCAGGGTCAGCTCCCGGGGCTTGGAAATGCAAAGGCTGGGATCGAGAACGGCGTCGCTCGGATAAAGCCGGGAATCGGTCAGGGAAAACTTCACCTTTTCGTCGCCCCAGATGGTCGCCCAGCGGGTCACTTCCGAGCCGGTTCCCGACGTCGTCGGCACGCAAATCAGGGGCGCCGGGGCCAAGTCTTCGGGCAGCGGCTCGCCGTCGCGCAAATGGGCCTCGAATGGGGGAATTTCGCCGGCCAGAGCCTGAAGGGCGGCCAGGCCCTTGGCCGCGTCCATGACGCTGCCGCCGCCGATGGCGACCACCAGGTCGGCGGCCTTTACGGAGGCCAGTTTCTCGACATAGGAAATGGCCGGGTTTTCCGGCACGTCGTCGACGACCGCTACCGGCGCCCCGGCGGCCCCGGTAATGGCCTTGATGGTGCCTCGGCCCGCCCATCCGGCGCTGGTCACCAGCACCCATTTACGGCCGCCGATCAGGGCCGGGACGGCCTCCAGGTAATCCCGGTCAAGATGGACCACGGTCGGACAATGGGAGGGACGCCTTAGAACCAAACTTCGGTCTCCCCCGCCACCCGCAACCGGCCCGAGGCGGGAAAAGAGGCGTATTCGTCGAACAGGGCGTCGGTCAGGTTGCCGGGTATGCGGACCATGACCAGATTCCCGTCGCCGCCGGCGGCCTCGAAACCGTGCGCCACGAAAGGCTGGATATAGGCGGAATCGCCGGGTTCCAGAACCGCTTCGCGGCCGTCTGCGCCCCAGGTCATGATCACCGCCTCGGTGCCGTAGTTGTAGACGTATTCGTGCAGGCCGTGGCGGAAATCCCCCTCCCCGCCTGTTTTCACGGCTTCCGACAGGACTGTCACCTCAAACCCTTTGAGATAAGGCTGATTTCGGCTTCGGGCCAGTTCCCGGAGCCGATATCTGGGCTCGTTGCCGGCCGGAAACTGCCTGACAGTGGCCTCGCCGTGGCGGCGCACGATCACCTGATCGCCCGGTTCCGGCGGCGACACCATCAAATCCTCGTCTCGGACGTTCAAAACACCGGCCATCAGTGACAGCTCATCGGGTCCGGGAACCGCCTCGCCCCCGGTCAAGGCCCCGGCGCGGGCGGCCGACAGCCCGGCGTCGGTCAGCATCTCCGCGAACTGCCCCGGCAACAGGGATTCCGCCGCCAGATGGCGGCGCAGGCGGCTGGCGAATCCGTCTTGCAGCCCCGATCCGGCGGCGGCATCGGCGGCCGCGGCGCCGATGCGGGAAAAATCCTGCAACGATTGATGCACCTGCCCGGAATAGGTGACGGCGATGATCACCGCCATCTCGTCGGCGTCGCGGCTGGCGAAGCTGTGCGGCACGAACGGCGTAATGTAATTGGAATCGCCGGTTTCCATCTCGGCGCAGAACCGCTGGCCGTCGATTTCCCAATAAAAATTGACCGGGCCGATGAAAAACGTCTGCTGGTGCGCCAGATGCCCCTTGTTGAAGACGACGCCGGGGTTGGCGGGATCGGCGTCGCCGACCACCCGCAGTTCGCGAATCCATTCGGGCTTGAAGGGCGCCAGGCGGCTCATGGCGGTGTCGCGGTATTCGTAATAGGGCGCGGACCCGCCGCCGGTATCGGGGCGCTCGAACACCCGCGAAGAGGATTCCGATCGGCTCGCCTTCATGACCACGGCGCCGCCGCCGGTATCGTCGCGGTCGACCCAAAGGTCGGACAGCGAGACCGGATAGCACTCGGCCATGCGGAAAAGCACGGCACGGGCGGTTTCCTCGTCGGCGCCGCCGTCGAGGACCGATTGGATGATGGAAAAATCCAGGTCCAGGTCCTTGGCCAGCGCCTCGGGCGTCCGCTTGAGGTCGTTGGCCTCGCACAGAATCCGCGCCCCCAACCGCTTGAGATAGCCGCTTGAGTTAGGTTTTTTCGATGAATTCGTATCGGCCATGAAACGGCATCAACCCTTTGGATTGAACGGACGGGTGGACAAGAAGTTCGTCACCTTCTTGTTATCTCAAGGTATTGCCTAAACTCCCGGCCTTCAATCCCCATATGACCTTATGGGGCCTCGATCACCATGCCGTCGTAGGCGGCTTCGACGCCGTCGGGCAGGCGTTCCGATAATTCGGCATAGTCGACGCTCGGGCCCAGATGGGTAAGCACGGCGCGCTCCGGCTTGACCCGCCCGATCCATTCCAGCGCCTTATCCACATGGGCGTGGGTGGTATGGGGGGTCAATGAAAAGGTGCCGATAATCCACACCGCCACGCCTTCCAGGGCCTCGAAGGATTCGTCGGGCAGGTCCAGCAAGTCGGTGGAAAAGCCGATGGGGCCGAACCGGTAGCCCAGGGTGCGGGAATAGCCGTGGTCCTGATCGAAGGTCCGGATTTCCATGTCGGCGACGGTAATCCGGTCGCCGGCCGCGATCTCGTGCATGTTGAGGACCGGCTTATAATAGATTTCGGCATCCGGGTGCAGCGGTGTCGTCGTGTATTCGAAGCGCTTGTTGATGTCGCCGAGGGTGGCGGCGTCGCCGTAGACGTCCAGCGGCGCGTCCATGGCCTTGTTGATGCCCCGAAGGTCGTCGATGCCGTGCAGGTGGTCGGCGTGTCCGTGGGTATAAAGCACCGCGTCCAGGTGGCGCGTGCCGGTATTCAAAAGCTGCTGGCGCAGATCCGGCGAGGTGTCCACCAACACCGTCGTGGTCCCGTTTTCGACCAGAATCGACGGCCTGAGACGCCGGTTTCGGGGGTTTTCGGGATCGCATGCCCCCCACCCCACGGCGACGGCGGGAACGCCGCTCGACGGCCCGCAGCCCAGGATCGTCGCCTTCATGCCCCTGCTCCTGGTTGCGCCTTCGAAAACAGACGAAAGAAGTTTTCCGTCGTCGCCTGTGTGAAGGCTTCCAACGCCATCCCCTTGACCTCGGCCACCTGTTGGGCGGTGAAGGCGGTAAAGGCGGGCTCGTTCCTCTTGCCCCGTTTCGGTACCGGCGCCAGATAGGGCGAGTCGGTTTCGACCAAAATGCGGTCCACGGGGACGGCGCCGGCGATCCGGCGCAGGTCAACGGCCTGTTTGAAGGTGACGATGCCTGAAAAGGAGATCGAAAAACCGACCCCGAGCACGCTGTCGGCCAATTCCCGCCCGCCGCCAAAACAATGGATAAGGCCCGGGAAGGCACCTTTTTCATGCTCTTCGTTCAGGACCCGGGCCATGTCGGCGTCGGAATCGCGGTTATGGACCACCAGCGGCAGGCCGGTTTCGCGGGCCGCCGCGATATGGGCGCGGAAGGACCGTTCCTGGACGTCCCGGGGGCTGTTGTCATAGTGGAAGTCGAGGCCGGTTTCGCCGAAACCCACCACCTTCGGATGCTCGGCCATGCGGATCAGGTGTTCCGCCGTCACTTCCGGCTCATCCCTGGCGTTGTGGGGATGGACGCCGACGGTGCAGAAGACGTTGTCGTATTTTTCGGCGATCGCCCGAACGGCGTCGAACTTGGTGACCCGGGTGCAGATGGTCAGCATGTGGCCGATGCCGGCGTCCCGGGCGCGGCAGATGACGTCGTCCAACTCGCCGTCGAATTCGGGGAAGTCCAAGTGGCAGTGGCTGTCGACCAGCATTAATCCCCCTCCTCCGCCTTTTCGCCGTTTTCATAGCGCGGAAAGACTCCTTCCGGTATGGGAAGTTCCGTTCCCGCCTTCAGCGCATGATCGGGGCCGAGGCAGGCGAAGGCGCGGGCGTCTTCGGGCACCGCCAACTGGTCCAGCAGCCGGGCCGAGGAATCGGGCATGAAGGGCTGGGTCAGGATCGCCAGGTGACGGATGGTTTCGGCCAGCACGCAAAGCACGGTGCCCATGCGCGCCGGGTCTTCCTTGGCCAGTTTCCACGGCGCCTGGCCGTCGACGTAGGCGTTGGCGGCGCGGACCACCGCCCAGACGGCTTCCAGCCCCTCGTGGAAGGCCTGCGCCTCCATGGCGTCCCCGACCCTGCCGATCAGCCCGTGGGCCGATTCCAAGAGCCCTTCGTCGTCGCCGGTCAGGGCCCCGCGCTCCGGAACCCGGCCGCCGCAGTTCTTGTTGATCATCGACAGCACCCTTTGCCCAAGGTTGCCGTAATCGTTGGCCAGTTCGCCGTTCATGCGGTTGACCATGGCCTGGTGGGTGAAATCGCCGTCGTTGCCGAACGGCACCTCGCGAAGCAGGAAATAGCGCACCTGATCGAGGCCGTATTTGTCCACCAGCTTCACCGGGTCGATGATGTTGCCGAGCGACTTCGAGATCTTCTGGCCCTCGTTGGTCCACCAGCCGTGGGCGAAGACGCGCCGGGGCGGTTCCAGGCCCGCGCCCATCAGGAACGCCGGCCAATAGACGGCGTGGAAGCGCAGGATGTCCTTGCCGACCATGTGCAGGTCCGCCGGCCAGAAGGTCGCGTATTCGCCGGTTTCGGTCTCCGGAAAACCGAGGGCGGTGATGTAGTTGGTCAAGGCGTCCAGCCACACGTACATGATGTGATCTTCGTCGCCCGGCACCGGCACCCCCCACTTAAACGTCGTGCGGGAAACCGACAGGTCATGAAGCCCGCCGGAAACGAAGCTGACGACTTCGTTGCGGCGCGTCTTGGGGAGGATGAAATCCGGGTTGGCGTCGTAGAATTCTAGCAGCCGGTCCCGCCACGCCGAAAGCCGGAAGAAATAGCTGGGTTCCTCCACCCATTCGACCTCGGCCCCGGAGGGCGCGACCTTGTTGCCGTCGGCATCGGTGGTCAGCTCGTCCCCGGTGTAGAAAGCCTCGTCCCGGACGGCGTACCAGCCGGCATAGGTGTCGAGGTAGATCTCGCCGTTATCGATCAAGCGGCGCCAAATGGCCTGGCTTGAGCGAATATGGCGTTCCTCGGTGGTGCGGATGAAATCATCATGGCTGTAGTTCATGAAATCCGCCAGATCGCGGAAGTTCCGTGAAACCTTGTCGGTGAATTCCCGGGTGTCGATGCCGGCGGCGGCGGCCGATTTGGCGACTTTCTGGCCGTGTTCGTCGGTGCCGGTCAGGAACTTGACCTCGAACCCGTCCAGGCGCTTGAACCGCGCCAGCGCGTCGCAAGCCAGCGTCGTATAGGCATGGCCGATGTGCGGGTCGTCGTTGACGTAATAGATCGGCGTCGTGACGTAATAGCGCTTGGACATGACGGCCAATCATACCAAGGAACGATGATAATGACCCTTAGGGATCATCCATGTGGTCCGTCGGGTAGGAGGGAAGCCGCGGGCGATGTGGGACATCGTCAAGGCTTTCGGACGCCCTCCGACGGGCCGCATGGACGACCGGAACGGCGGCTTTCCAAGGCTTTCGGACAGCGTCGCGCACGCCTCGCGATGTGCCGCATCGCCACGCCGCACGCTCCTTGCCGAAAACCTTGGAAAGCCGTCCTTATAGGTCATTATCATCGTTCCTTGGTATTAGGGGACACGAGTGATCGAAAACAGGCGGCCGGGAAATTTTACCGGCTGACGGCGTTTTCGAGGGGCAAAAACACGTTCAAAACCACCTGCTTGCGGTCCAGATTGGCGTGTTCGGTCTTATCCAGCAGGCGGTTGATCTTTTCCCACACCTCAAACCAGCGATCAAGGCCAGCCGCTTGGCCGAGGCGGTCCATCAGCGCCTTTTCTTCCGCCGTGAAAGGCCCGTCCGCCGCCATCGCCCCCGAAGCCGACAGGATCAACCGCGCCAGCCACCAACGGAGCAGGTTCGACGCGGTACTGAACGCTTCGTCGGCACCGGCCTTGCCGAGCCGGACGCCGAAGGCGTGAAGGGCCGGGATGTCAAGCCGGGGAAGCGTTTCCAACAGGCCCGTCATGTCGCGGTAAAGCCCGAGCCCGCCTTCGGCGGCAAGGGCCAGGGCGCGTCCGGGGCTGCCGTCGGCGAGATACGCCAGCGTCGAGGCGTCCCCGGCATCGAGATCCGGCAAAGCCTCGGCGATCAGCTTCTCGACGGTCTCTCCGGGGAGCGGTTGCAAGGCCAGCTTGCGGCAGCGCGATCGGATCGTCGCCAGCAGGCGCCCGGGGTTGTGGCTGACCAGCAGCAACAGCGCCCGGTCAGGCGGTTCTTCCAACACTTTCAGGACCGCATTGGCGGCGCTGGTGTTCATCTCGTCGGCGCTGTCGATGACCGCCACCCGCCAACCGCCCTCGCCCGCCGTCATGGCGAAAAACCGGCCGACGGCGCGGACATCGTCGACGACGATCTCGCTCCGGAGCTTGCCGGTCTTCTCGTTGACGGTGCGCTCGACGGCCTTCAGATCGGCATGGCCTCCGGCGGCGGTGCGCATGAAAACCGGGTTATCCGGGGCCAGATACATGTCGTCTGCCGGCTGAGCATCACTAAACAGCCCCCCTGCCCCTTCGCCTCCTTGCGCCAAAATATAACGGGCAAATCGATAAGCAAGAGTCGCCTTGCCGATCCCCTGCGGCCCCGAAATCAGCCAGGCATGGGCCAGGCGGCCGCCGTGGAAGCCGTCCAAAAGGATTTTCTCGGCTTCTTCGTGGCCCCGGAGATCAGGGTTTTCCCGTGGATGCGGGAGATCTGTCATGCCAACGCAACCTTCAGGCGTTGGCCGACCACGGCCCGGATTTCCGCATGCACGGTTTCCGGTTCCTGGGCGGCGTCGATGACGACGCAGCGTTCCGGGTTGCGCCGCGCGATATCGAGAAAACCGTCCCGGAGCCGTTGGTGGAAGCCTTCGTCCATGCGCTCGTAGCGGTCTTCCCGGGAGCCTTCGGCCTGTTCCCGGTTCCTGGTCCGGGCCAGGCCTTCGTCGACCGGAATATCGAGGATGACGGTAAGGTCGGGCTGAAAATAGCCGAGGACCAGCCTGTGGAGCTCGTCGATGGCGGCCCGGCCCAGGTCGTGGCCATATCCCTGATAGGCGACGGTGGAATCGGCAAACCGGTCGCACAAGACCCATCGCCCTGCCGTCAACGCCGGTTCTATGGTTTCCCGGACGTGCTCCAGCCGGGCGGCGAAATTAAGCAGCGCCTCGGTCATCGGTTGCCAGCGGTCAACGGCGCCTTCAACCAAAAGGCTTCGGATGACCTCGGCCGCCGGCGAACCGCCGGGCTCGCGTGTGATTATCGGATCAAGGCCGCCGGCCTTGAGAAAATCCGCCAACAATTTGATTTGGGTGGTTTTGCCTGCCCCCTCGCCGCCTTCGAGGGTGATGAATTTTCCGCTCGTCGGGGGGGGCTTCACGCCCCTCACCCGGATTCACCCCAGATAATGGCCTTCAAGGCCGTTCCCAGGCGCCCGAAAAGCCCTAAGCGCTCCACCGCCGCGCCGGCCAGCAGCGGCACCTCGAGCGGGTCGCGGCCGGGGACCGTCAACACCAGCTTGGCCACCGGATCGCCCTTGGCGATGGGGGCCGGGATGGGATTTTTGAAGGTGACCGTCACTTTCATCTTGCGCCGGGCCTTGCGGGCCAGGGTCAGCAGCATCTCGCGTTCGATGACCAGCGGCACCTTGGCTTCCTTTCCCAGCCAGATGTCGGCCTCAATCACTTCCTCGCCGGCGGAAAAAAGCCGGTAATTGTTGAAATCCCTGAACCCCCAGTTCAAAAACCGCTCGGGTTCGCGGCTGCGGTCTTTTTTCGTCGGCAACCCGTTGACCACCAGGATCAGGCGCCTGTCGCCCTTGGTCGCCGATGCCGTGAGGCCATACCCGGACTCCACGGTATGGCCGGTCTTCAGCCCATCGGCGTTGATGTTCTTGTACAAAAGCGGGTTACGGTTGATCTGGCGGATGGTGTTGTAGGTGAATTCCTTTTCGGCGTAGTAGTGGTAATACTCGGGAAAATCCTCGATCGTCCGCTTGGCCAGCAGCGCCATGTCTTGAGCCGAGGTCAGGTGCTCGGGGTCGGGCCAGCCGGTGGCGTTCTTGAAGACGGTGTTTTTCAAGCCAAGTTCTCTGGCCCTGGCTGTCATTTCCTCGGCGAACGCGGCCTCGCTGCTGGCCAGGCCCTCGGCGACGACGATGCAGGCGTCGTTGCCCGACTGCACGATAATGCCGCGAAGAAGGTCTTCCACCTTGACCCGTTTTCCGGGCTCCAGGAACATCGTCGAACCGCCGCTTTTTGCCCCCCCCTTGCGCCAGGCGTTTTCGCTGACGGTGAAGGTGTCGTCCAAAGTCAGGCTGCCGTCCCGTAGGCGCTCGAAAATCATGTAGGCGGTCATCATCTTGCTCATCGACGCCGGCGCCATCGGTTGATCGGCGTTCTTTTCGAACAGCACCTCGCCGGTGGTCATGTCGAGCAGGAAGGCCTGCTCGGCAATGGTTTCGATGGCCAAGGCCGGCGGCGAAAACCCGAACAGGAACGGCGAAAGGAAAAGGACGATCCTAAAAGCGGGCCGGAGAGCGGAAAAGAGGCGCTTCGGTCGCTTAGCCAACATTTATCATCCCCGGATCATTATTCTTCGGTTGACGGCGTCGGACACGTTGGTAGCACCGGATTGTGACCACGGCAAGGCGAAGGATGACCCCATTCAGCGCCGGGCGGGAAAAGTCTAATCGACGACGATGCGGGCGTCCGGATATCCGGCCCGAGTCACCGTTTCGAGCATGCGGTCGGCCTCGGCGACACTGGACAGGGGGCCGACACGGACACGGAAAAGGTCGCGGCCGTTGATCAGGACCGAACGCACCTTGACCGGCCCCACCATCGACAGCCGGGCCCTGACCTTGTTGGCGTTTTCGAAGTGACCGAAGGCGCCGGCCTGGATGAAAAGATTGGTTTTGCGGATGGGTTTCAAGGTAACGACGCCGGGAAGCGCCGACGCCGTCACCGTGCCCTCCGGGCGAACCTGGACGGGCAGGTTCTGGCGGATTTCGTTAGCCGCCGACGGCGCCGCCGCCCCGGAAGCGGCGGCGGCGGCGGGTGGCGGCGCCAAGGTTTCGGTTTTGACTTCCGGCTTCGGCAGGCGGTCGACGGTGATCGGCGTTCCGGCATCGGCAAATTGCTTGCGGGACCTCATTCTCGCCGCCAGGACCCTGCTTTTGTCGGCCATGATCTGAACCCGCACCCTGGCCGTGCCGGTACTTTGATAACCAAGTAGTTGCGCCCCCCGGCGCGAAATGTCGATGATCCGTCCGCGGGCGAACGGCCCCCGGTCGTTGACCTTGAGGATCAGGCTGCGGCCGTTTTCAAAATTGGTGACGCGGACGAAACTGGGCATCGGCAGGGTCCGGTGCGCCGCCGTCAACGAATTCATGTCGTAGATTTCGCCGTTGGCGGTCCGCCGGCCGTGGAACTGGCCCCCATACCATGAGGCGATACCGGTTTCGTCGTATTGGTAATTTTCCGCCGGATAGTACCAAACACCCTGGATTTGATAGGGCTGGCCGATCTTAAAACCGGGTTCGGCCGGCCCGGAAACGATGCTCGACATCCGCTTGGCGGAATGGACGAGAAATTCCGTTTCGGCGCAGGCCGAAAGGACAAGGGCGGCAAGAGCAAGAGAAACCCACCTTAGCCCGGTCCAAACGTCGCTCATTTAAATCCCCGCCCGGCAATAGACTTCATCATATTCAATATCTGGTATTAGCCTGAAAGGCAAATAACGTTATCTTGTGGTTTGTCGCCCGACTCTTACGGCCCATGGATGGCGACGTTGGGTCCGTTTCCGCCACCGAATTGTTAAAAATCACCCTCCGGTGCCGCGGAGCCTTTCGAGCAGGCCGATGGTCGGGTATCCGTCGGCCGGCAGATTGATTTGGTTCTGATAGGCCTTGATGGCTTTTCGCGTTTCCGGCCCGATCACGCCGTCGCTGCCGCCCGAATCGAACCCCTTGGCCGCCAACAGCCGCTGCATGTCCTTCACGTCGGCCCGGGAAAGGGGAACTTCCTTGGCCGGTCTTTTGCTCCGGAACAGCCCGCCGCCGACCAGCCGGTCGGCCAAATGACCGACGGCGATGGCATACAGCAGGGACCGGTTCCAGTTCAGGATGGTCCGGTAATTCTGATAGACCAGAAACGCTGGCCCTTTATACCCGGCCGGCAGGATGACGGAAGCCCGGGCCTCGGCCTTCGGCAGGTCGCCGCCGTCGATGCGGCGGACTCCCAGCGCCTGCCATTGGCCGAGGGGCTTGCGGACGCCCAGCCCCGTTTGAGCGAACCCGAACCCCTTCGGCAGTTTCACCTCCCGCCCCCAGGACCACCCATGCCGCCAGCCGGAACGCCGAAGATAATTGGCCGCCGAGGCGAACATGTCGGCATGGCTGTTCCATAGGTCGCGCCGGCCGTCGCCATCGGCGTCAACGGCAAAATCCTTGTAAGTAGTTGGAATAAATTGAAAATTTCCCATTGCCCCAGCCCACGACCCTTTCACCTTCAAGGGCACGTCGCCGCGGCTCATGATCGTCAGGGCGGCCAGGAGCTGGCCCCGGAAGAACCGGCTGCGGCGCGGATCATGGGCCAGCGTGGCCACCGCCCCGATCACCGGGAAGGCGCCTGTGTGTTTGCCGTAATTGCTCTCGAGGCCCCAGAAGGCGACGATAAAACGGGGCTGAACCCCGAACCGGCGGGCGGTTTGTTGCAATAACGCCCGGTGTTTGGCCAGCATCTCCCGCCCCCTGCCGATGCGGGCGGGGTTGACGCTTTTGTTCAGGTAATTCCAGAAGGTCAGGGTGAATTCGGGTTGCCGCCGGTCGAGTTCAATGACCCGTTTGATTGGCCTGGCCCCGGCAAGCGCGGCATCGAGGAAAGCGTTTGTCATGCCGGCCGCCTCCGCCTCCTGGCGGACGCCATCGAGCCATTGCGAGAAAGGCACCTCCGGCTCGGCCGCCGAAACGGGCCCGGCAAGCCCCGCCGCCAGCAAAACCGGCAACAGCAAAAAGCGTCTATTCATGGTCAAACCGCCGTAATCTTCATCGCCGGATTCACCTGCCCGGGTTTAAAACGGGCATAAAACCGAATGTCAAAAGATTATCCTTGCTTCTGCCACAGCCCCGGCGGCGGCGCAAGTCATCGCCGGGGCCCGGGAAACAATTGGTCCGTTTTTCCATCCAGCCAATAGAAAAACAGGCCCAGAAACTCGTGCAGCGCCCCGCCGAGGGAACCCAGGCCTCCGGCGAAATTAAACCGAAGTGGAAGTTCGGCCTTTCCCCGGGTCATGTAATCGACCGGGTATGGAATCACCTCCCATCCGACCTGGCGAAAGCTGCCGACGGCCCTCGGCATATGAAAGGCGGAGGTCACCAAAAGCCACGCTTCCCCTTTCCTCGGTTTCGCTAAACGGTAGCTGAAGGCGGCGTTTTCCGCCGTGTTCCGGGACCCGTCCTCGAAGATCACCCGCTTCAAATCGATGCCGAGCTGGCGCAACAGCGGCTTCACGGCGTGCGCTTCCTTCCTGTCCTGGTCCATCAGGCTTCCAGAGCCGCCGCTGAACACCAGCCTGGCCCGGGGATACTTTTTGGCCAGGGCCGCCATCTCGAACAGCCGCTCGGTGGCACCGCCGACGGACACCTGGCCGCGGTCGTCGCTGAGGACCGGATCGACGATGCCGCCGGCGACGATGACGCCGTCGACCCGAGCCGGCGGAATGGTTACGGCCGGAAACCTGTCTTCCAGGGCGCCGACCAGCCAACCGCCGAACGGGAAAACCGCCAACGCCACGCCGATGACGGCGACGGCGCTGACCAGCCACCGCCCGGCCCGCCGCCACCGGGTCCAAAGCAGGGTCATGCCCAGGAGAAGAAAAAGCAAAAGCATGTTTCCCGGGTTGGTGACGAACCACAGAACTTTGGAAAGCACGAAGAACATGTTCCGGTGATACTCCGCCAAGCGTCAGAGGGCAACGGGGTCGCCCCCAGGGGGACTTGGAGGGCTTGGGGGGCTTGGGGGGCGGGCCGGCCCTTCGCGCTTCAGTATCCTCAGATGATTTTTGGATTTTTCTGAAAAAATTCGGAGAGAGAAACTCAGCGACCTCAAAATTTAGAAGCTGGCCACCCATGCCTTGACGATATCCGCCAACGAGATATTAAATATGGGCATGAATGGCCTGCTATCTATTATCTCCAAATTCGTCTTCAAACCCGCCTTTGAAGCCGCCAAAAAAGACGCTGAGCAAGGCAAGCCATTCGCGCAATTCAATCTCGGCTTAATGTACTACAAAGGCCGCGGCACGGCGCGGGACTACACGAAGGCGGTGCATTGGTGGCGGCGGGCCGCCGAGCAAGACTTCGCCGAAGCCCTGAATAACCTCGGTATGATGTACGGCAACGGCCAAGGCGTTGCGCAGGACGATGTGCAGGCGCACAAGTGGTTCGACCTCGCGGCCTCGCGCCACCCGCCCGGCAGGAAACTCCGCAATTCCGAGCGTGACCGCGACTTCCTCGCCAGGAAAATGACTTCCGCCCAGATTGCGGAGGCGCGGCGCCTGGCCCGCGAATGGACGGCGGCGTTCGAGAAGCGGGAGAAGGAGTGAGGAGGGCCGGAGGCCTGACAGGGACTAAAAAAGGCGGGGTATGAACCATGTGTGACACCTTTATCGCATTGCCGCCGGCAACCAAGGACGGGTCCGTCATCTTCGCCAAAAACAGCGACCGCCCGGCCGGCGAAGGACAGGGTATCCGCGTTTACCCCGGGGCCCGCCACGCGGCGGGGGAGGTCCTTCAATGCACCTACATGGAGATTCCCGAAGCCGGGCGAACCCATGCGGTGCTTCTGTCCCGGATCGATTGGATGTGGGGGGCCGAAATGGGCGCCAACGAATGCGGCGTCGTCATCGGCAACCAGGCGGTTTGGACAAGGTTTCCCCCGGGTCCGCCGGCATTGCTGGGAATGGATCTGGTCCGGCTGGGGCTCGAACGGGGGTCGACGGCGCGGGACGCTCTCGATGTCATCGTGTCGCTTCTCGAGGAATTCGGCCAAGGCGGTCCCTGCGCCGAAAACGATCCGGGGTTCGCCTACGACAATTCCTTCCTGATCGCGGACGTTCATGAAGCCTGGGTATTGGAGACGGCGGCGCGGTTTTGGGTCGCGGAACGGGTGCCGAGCGGTGTCAGGAATATTTCCAACCGGCTGTCCATTCGAGGCCATTACGACCTCGGCCGCCGGGACCTGGCCCACGAGGCCCGCTTGCTCGGCCTTCCCTGTGACGGCGGATCGGTCGATTTCGCGGCCTGTTTCAGCGTCGCGCCGGTTGAACCGGACCCGGGCTCGCGCGAGGCGTGGGGGGCGCGTCTTGTGGCCCGGAATGACGGCGCCATCACGCCGGAAACGATGATGGACATCCTCCGCCACCATGAAAGCGGCATATGCATGCACGGCGGGTTCGAGACGACGGCCTCGATGGTGTCCCGGCTGTCGCCGGGCGGCGATGCGACCCATTGGCTGACCGATGAGCCGAACCCCTGCCGCGCGTCCTTCCGGCGCGTCGATGATCTGCGGCGCTCCGGCACTGTATGTGAAGGCACATAATTCACGTAAGGAAACAGATATAGCCCCAGGAGCGAACATTGGGCCCCGGTATGTCGGCTTTCGACGTTTACACCCGCTCCATTACCGGCCTACAAGACGAGCCTGTAAATCGAATTGACGCCACCCTGCAAACGCACCTAGAACAATAGCCAAGCCATTGGGTTGCAAATGGGTTGCAAACCGCCCAAAAGCTCTTTTCCAAGGGGCCGCGATACCGCCTTAAGATATTGAATTGAAAGCAACGGATGGGTGCCCGAGTGGTTGAAGGGACCGGTCTTGAAATTCACGGCTCGCGGTCTTGATAGGTCGCGAGTCTTTCTCTTTGGTGCTGGTTTCTGCCATTTCTTGTGAAAGACCGGTGCCGCTCGTATCACCTGGTTTAGCCCCAATACCAGCCCGATGTGATCAATCGGTGAGCACCCTCCAATAAACCGCCTATGGCATCTTTCGTTACTTTTTCTAGGTCCGCTTTACCCCCAAAAGCGGACCTTTTTCAGCACTGGCGTTTATGTCTGGTTTTGACCCGAAGCGGAC